>NZ_DCKA01000015.1:0-169718 GCF_002320215.1 Alistipes sp. UBA1686 | reverse complement strand
CAAATTTACTTTTTCGCTATGTGTTTATTTTATCCTTTTGTACGTTTCAGTTTCTTCAAATTTTTCGTGCGCATCCTCTCCACTACGGAATAAAATAAGTTGTGATTGAGATAGTTTTTTAATTTGAAAAGCATTTTGAAATTCACCTGTTGATTCTGTCATTGTGAGTGTGTTGCCATTAACAGAATATGTAAAATGCATGGGCGAGCTATCATCGTTTTTATTATCTGAATAGTCGGTTTGCACACAAGTTCCATTTTCATTGAAAGTGTATGTCCAATAATAGTTGCCTTCTGACGTAAGGGGATATGCATCCGACCAATCATCTCGTGTACCATCGCTGAACGTCGCCCACCCTTCATAATAAGTAATCTGCCACGTTCCAACGATTGACGCATCCTTGTTGTCATCATCATCGGAGCAAGACGAGAAAGAAACTACCGCAAACATAGCGGCTACAATAAGAAACAACTTTTTCATAGTTGCAATAAGTTTAGGTTGTCGCCCCAGCACCAACGCGACGGTTAATGTTTTTGATTTAATTAAACAGAAAGCGTGGTGCTGAAAACTCATTTCATTGTAACAGGTCGTAGGAAACCTCGAAGATAAAATAAGCAACAGCCCCACGCCTATCCCATATAAAGGATATGACGCGGCAAGTCGTCGGCTTACTCCCTCTTCTATCGAATTTCCTACGTTCGTTACAAAGGAATAAACTTACACTTTCCGTGTTTGTTCGTATGTTCCACAAATGTAGGAAACAAAAACGGATTATGCAATTATCGGCATCTTGGGGGCTGTTGCAGTTGTAGACGTAGAATTAAAATTAATCGGGTTAATCGTTCCCGCAAATTTCTTGTATTACGCCGTCCATGTAAATCGCCTGCCCGCTCGTCAGCCGTCCCCACCAACGACACCCTAATTCGTCGATGATGATTTCGCCCTGCTTTTTCAGTCGTTCGGCCAGCCACGGAGTAACGAGCCACCATTCCAACACCTCGTCCCCATTAAAGGGATAGAGGTATTCCTCGTCGATTTTCCCCGCTTGGATTAACTCCTCGATAACTGTGCTTTGTCCCCATAAAACATGGATGTCCGTAATCCGTTTGGCTCTCTCTTGTGTTTCGTACATAGCGATTAAGTTTTGTTTATCGCTTATCAGTAGTAATCCAACTTCATGTAATATCAATAATTCTATGCTGTTATATGGTTTCGGGCATGAATAGGGGTGGTCTGTTTTATGTGGAATCTTATTAAATGGGATGGATGAAATTTCGGTTTTCTATCTGAAAAGGGGGAGGAATGAAAAATAGGGATTGTCCGCTCGGTCGGGGTATCTCGGTTTGTTTGTCTGCGAGTGACAACCTTTTCCGAAAAGGATATTTTATAGACCCTTTCACAAAGTTTGTCACTTTTTTGTTGCGGGGCAGTTTCGGTATAAATCGCACGATATGGGGAATGGATGATAAATAGATTTACCCAAAACTACCCTATAAAAGAAAGAATCGCTATCTTTGCCGAAAAGCAAGTGTATCATGTCCTATAAACCGCCTTACACCATTACGCCGAAGATCACGAATTTGGTTGCACAAATCAGCGAAGCAATCGGCAGCTATTATGCGCATGAAAATCTGCGTCTGCATCGGGTCAATCGGATTAAGACGATTCACGGGACGCTGGCTATCGAGGGCAACACGCTTTCGACGGAGCAGGTCACGGCGGTATTGGAGGGAAAACCCGTCGTTGCTCCTATTAACGAGGTGCAGGAGGTGCGCAACGCCCTTAAAGCGTATGAATTGCTCGACACGCTCGACCCCTGCAAAGTCGATGATCTGTTAAAGGCGCACGCCACGATGGAAGCGGGATTGATCGACGAAATCGGTTGTTTCCGCAAAGGCGGTGCGGGTGTGGTGTCGGGAAAAACGGTTATCCATTATGCGCCCGATGCCGAACGTGTGCCGTTTCTCGTAAACGATCTGTTCGAGTGGCTGCGCACCACGGATGAACACCCGTTGATCGCAAGTTGCGTCTTTCATTATGAATTCGAGTTTATCCATCCGTTCGCGGACGGTAACGGTCGCACGGGGCGATTGTGGCAGACATTGATTTTGAGCAGGTGGCGGCCTATCTTCAAAAACCTGCCTATCGAAAACATTGTATATAAGTATCAAAAGGAGTATTATAAGGCGATTGCCGTAAGTGGCGGTAAGGCGGGTTGCACGCCTTTCGTCGAGTTTGTTTTGGGGGTAATCGCCGAAACGCTTACTACCCAAGAAACTACCCAAAAGACTACCCAAGAAATTATTTTGGAAGCCATCGCCCGCAATCCCAGCATTACACGGGCGGAGCTGGCCGAGGTTGTCGGAATCTCACCCGACGGCGTGAAATATCATTTGCAGAAACTCGCCAAGTCGGGCAGGCTCAAACGGGTGGGGTCTACACGCCGCGGAGAGTGGGTGATCGAGTGACAGGAATTCCCAAAAAGGTACTTTTATAGACCCATTTCAAAAGTTTGTCTCCGACCTGTTTTCACCCGTTGCGGGCTATATGATCCGCTTTCCCAGTTCGATGAACCGTTGTTTGTTGGTGCGCACCTCCCTGTACTCGAAATATATTCCGATCATCTTTGCCGTCACTTTTTTGCGGTAGGGGATGCCGAACCGCATAATCAGGTCGTTCATAAAACGATTGACGGCGCACACGGGTAGCTTGTCGCCCGTTTTCAACTGGGCGTACACCTCCCCGCAAACTTTTTCCGAGGTCAGCAGTTGTTGGCTTTCGTTTTCTTGTATCTGTTTGCCGATTGCGTTCATGTTGTAATTGTGCCGTTCGATTTCTGCCGCTCCGAGGGCGTAGTAGGCATCCACCATCATCGGCACTTGGCTTTGAATCTCCTCGCGCAGAAAGTAGTATTCATTCCACGTTCGGTTTTGTTCCAGTATCTCCAACTGCCGCACGATTTCGCGGAACAGGTCTTTCATTTTCAGTCGGGGATTTATGCGTTGCAGTCGGTCGCAGTCCGACAACGGATAGATATGTTCGGCGCAATCCGTGTGAAATGCTTTTGCGTACTCCTCCCGCACCAGTTCGGCGTCGGTGTAGTACCGCTTGATCCGCTCGTCGTCGTAGGCGTTGTCCCACATGAACCAGTTGCGCGTTCCGTCGGCGTTCATGAACCGTTTGTAGTCCATTCCCTCCAACGCCTGCGCACGGGTATCGCAACCCGCCCCCGACGCTTCGATTTGCAGGACTTGTTTGTAGACCGCTTCGCACTCCTCCAACCTCGTGGCGGTCTCCTCCCGCGATTTGCAGGGCATCTCCTTATTGGTGCTGAAAATATGCGCGGCATCCTCCACGCCGTTGCGGAAGCGTCCGACGATCTGCACGGCTTCGGTCGTGGGGTCGATGACGGTGTGCGCCGCAAACGACAGGTCGGTTACGATCAGCACGCAGGCCGTTGTCGGCAGTTCGATGTCCACCGCCGAAAAGAAGCGGCTCGTGAAAAAGTTGATTTCGTCCAGTTCTTCGAGCGAGGAGTAAGCCCGCGAAAAATCCCGCTTGCGGAGTTTCTTCACACTCTCGTAACTGCAAAAGACCTTGCACCGTTTCTCGATCTTATAGGTGCAGATCATGCGATGGATCGTATCGGTCGAGTTCAGAAAGATGCAGAGCGGATGCCCTTTGCCTTTTACCTGTCCCATAAGGGTACGCACCCAGCCGACGGTGTTGTTCGTGTGTATGAGCAACATTTTCGGTTTGTGGTCGTAGGTCGGGCGGAGTATCTTCATCGTAAAGCCCTGCTGCTCGAAACGGGGATCGGACGGGATGATCGGCGTCGCGGAAACCATCGCCTTTTGTTTGCATCGGAAAAAATCATCCATCGGGAGCGTAATCGAGCCGCGGTAGCCTGCATCCTGTATCGTGCGTTCGCACTCGTCGAACAGCATGAACCATTCACCGTGCATATCCGTATGCGTCTGCACCATCGCCGAGCGGACTTTGGGGAAACTTTCGGGCGTGGTCATGATTTTTAGGTAGCCGTCGTTGTAGTTCGTGTTCAGAAAGTCGATGATGTCCTCGGTCGTTACGCCCTCGAACACGCCGAGTATCTGCGGGTGCTTTTTCATCTTGCCTTCGATAACGGGAACATTCGGCTCGATGATGACGGAGTGTCGGGGCGCATTGATTTCGGCATAGGTCGCACCGCATCCCGTGACGGTCTTGTTGATGATCGAATTGGTAGGTATTTCGGGCATCACGGCGTCGAACCGCTGGCCTGCATTTATCGAAATATATTCAATGTCCATCTATGTTTTTTAATTTTAGTGTGTTAAAAAACTTGGGGAGCGAGCGGCGAAACCCGCTCCCCTCGTTCAGCAGTTTAGTTCAGCAGGTCGGTGATGTCCTCCATCGCCTCGGCAGGCATCACGACTTTGCCATTGGGAAAGTGGTACTTTTTGGCGAGGTAGCCGATGCCCTCCTCGCTCTCGTTGTACTCCTCGGAGGTGATTGCGGTCAGTTTCTCCACCTCGGCGGCCACCTCCACCAGCCACTCGGACTGACAGCAGATTTCACGGTCGGGTTCGAACTCCGTTACTTCGGGCAACTCCTTACCCATCAGGAACGCCATCAGGTAGTTCCAGATTTGGGCGTTGAGCAACAGCTTCCCGTCCAACTCGGTGTAACCCTTGCGGATTCCGAACCAAACATATCCGCATCCAGCCACGTCTACACGGGTGGTCACGATCAGGGTAGTAGCCCCTGCCGCAATCGCTTTCGCCAGCGTGCGGAACATTTTGGCATTCCCTGCGGGCTTGATTTTGATAATGCGGAGGTTCATTTTCTCCTCCTGCTCCTCTGCGCGGTTCCCAGCTACCTGCTGCGATTCCGCATTTTCTGAAATTACGTTCATAGTTTTAATGTTATTAAATTTAATGTTCATGTTGTCATTGATGTTTGTAAGCGTTTTCATAATCGTTATCTTTTTTATTAAGTTTTGTTGCCGCCTCTTTCGGGCTGTCGGCTACTCCCCGAATCTCTTGAATAACCGTACGCTTTATTCGCGGATTCTGGCTTTTGAACCTGCATAAATCCGACCTTTGGAGCCTTTGCAAAAACATAAATAATAGCCCTTAAAAATCGACCTATTCATTACCTTTGCCGTCGAAAATATTGCAAAATATATCATGAAAAATATTGTAAATCTGTTGGTTATGACAAAATGACAGATGTCATGACACTGGCAGATTTTTGGCAGAAAAAAAAGGGAACCGCGATAAACGGCTCCCTTAAATGGTATGGTTATATAGTCCGATCAGTCCAATAGCGGAAAATCAAAATTCTGCATGATAACCTGCCTTTGCAATGGTATCGGTCTGAATCGTGGCGCTTGATTCATAGCCGCTCGTTTCAGATAGGCGGCAAGGTCGGCGCGGATTACTTTCGGGTCGTATTCGCCGCTCCATCCTTTACTATCGGGATAGCAACCCGTGAAGCGTGTATAGTCGTGAATGAGTTGGCATAATTCGTTCGGCGTATCGGGCTGGCTGGGTATTACATTTTCTTCATGGAGCATTCGGTAAATGCCGTATGTAACTGCCGAATAGATGGCATTATCCTTTTTTCGCCCCGCAGACGGTTTGCGCCGTTGAATATCTTGCCGTGCTTTCTCGGCTGTCTGTACTTCGGGAAAATAGCTTGCAAGTTCCTTTTTAATCAGACGGAATAACCAGTTATCGCTGTTCGGAATAGAAATCTTTTCCTTGATCCCGTTGTTGGTGCGAATTGTGATGGCGGTCTGTTCGTTGCCTTGAAATGCCCGTGCCTCCATTTGCTCCATAAAAAGCAATAGGTATGCCCATTCGCTTTGGTATATGTCCCAAGTATGAAACTGAATAAGGTCATTGTATTCGTTTTCGTCGATCTGCCGTTCGCGGATGCAGTAGGCCACCAGCAATAGGGCTTCCTCTATTATCGGGGTAATTGTCCCGTAAGAGTTGATAAGCGACAACAAATCATGGCATTCGAGGTGTCGAAACGGCAAAACCAGATTGCAATCCTCTTTAATGCTGTACTTTACGTTATTACCCTTTCGGTGAGGTATTAGACATTTGGCATCCGAAAGTTCTTTGTTGAAATAGCCTGCCGTGATGCCGAAATATTTTTCCAGTAAGGGCAGGCAAGCGGTGAAATATTCGGTCGTTACGGGGTAAAAGGTTTGTTCTTCTTGCATAGGAGTATCTTTATAAAGACGAATTTACAAAATTCCGCATTCTGACGCAACCGACGACCGCAGAAAAAAGAAAAGGGACTACCCGATGCAAGCGGATAATCCCTTAAAAGGTAGTGACAAACTTGGTTTCGGGGGCTATAAGATAGACCTTTTTTCAAACCTTGTCACCTCCTCACAATAAGTTTTGCATGGCCGCATCTATCTGCGAATTCTCGAACGAATCGAGGTAGATTTGCGTAATCTTCTCCGAACTGTGCCCCAGCGATTCGCTGATGATGGATGTCGAAACTCCCGACCTTTTCAGCACGGTTGCGAACGAGTGCCGCGCAACGTATGTCGTGAGCGTGATAGGCAGGTGCAGATGTTCGCCGATTAGCTTCAGATAGCGATTTATCCGCTTGTTTGTCCGTTGCACCCGTCCGTACTGCTGTTGTGCTGTAACGTGAACAAAACGCCTTAAAACAGGAAAGATGTAATCCTGCGGGTGGGCGTTCGACTGGTTGTACTTGTCGATAATGCCAAGGGCGGCTGGTTGGAGTTGGAACGATAGGAGTTTACCTGTTTTCTGACGATTAATGACCAATCGACCATCTACGATGTCAGCATGGCGGATATGCAAAATATCTGTCAAATTGATGCCGCATGACAGGTAACTGAACAGAAATAAATCTTTGGCAAGTTGCAGGAACGGTTTGGGATACTTGGTTAGCGTCCGTACCTCGCAATCCATGATTAGCTTTATATCCTCTTTTGTCAGCGACCGTTTGGCCGAGGCTTCTTTGAATCGGCTCACTTTGAACGTGTCGAAAGGGTAGTCCGTTTTCTTGATTAGGCCGTCGGTGATTGCGCTGTTGTAGAGTCCCCGCAACGAACGGAAACGGATGCCGATGGAGTTGTCGGAATAATGCCGTTCCACCCGCAACCATTGTTCGTACCGTTTCAGCCATTCGGCGTCGATGTCTATAAAATAAAAGTCCAGCGAACGGCAGAATTTCGTCAGCGAGGTGCGGAGTTCCTGAAAGGTCTTGGCGTTGCCTACACGTTTCTCGGCCAGCAGGCGGTCGATGTAGTCGTTCAGATAATCGCCGACGGTTCGGCGCACGACCTTGCGGGATGCCTTTTCGACAAGCGTGTTCAGCGTGTACTCCTTATCATTGGTCTTAAAATCCATGACCTGACTTTGGAGTTCCTGCGTTTTCTGTTGGATAAGGGCTTCGATGCGCTCTTTGTCGGGACAGTTACGGCGCGGTTTACACTTTTCTGCATCCCAGTATTGCGGAGCGAGGGAAATGTGCAGGCTGATGTACTTTCTTTTTCGATTTTTTGTCAGCCGTAACATGATGGGATGCTGGCCGTTGGATAATGTTTTGGATGTGTAGAGCACCGCCTCGATTGTCGTGTTCATCGGGAAAATTCGGTTTACACATTGGTTTACACAAACTGTAAAAACCGACGGAAAACGGGCTGAAAACAAGACACGAAAAAACCACCTACATTGCTGTAAGTGGTTGATTTTGAGAGTGACACCGACAGGACTCAAACCTGTAACCTTCTGATCCGTAGTCAGATGCTCTATTCAATTAAGCTACGGTGCCGAATTGCAGGTGCAAATATAGGGTGAAAATCCTAAACACGCAAATTATTCCGTAAATTTTTTAATAAAAAGATGTCTCATTTTGTGCCGGAAGTATACATTATCCGGATTATCAGTGGGTTATTGCCGCGGCTATTCCAGCATTTCGGCGAGTTTCTTCGAAAGCTCCCCGCCGCGCAGGTTCTTCGCTACGATGATGCCGTCGGGCGAGATCAGGAAGTTCGCGGGGATCGACGTGATCCCGTAGGCTGCGGCAGCCGTGCTCCGTTTGTCCGCATCGATGCCCTGGACATTGATCCACGGCATGTCGTTGGCCGATGTGAACGACCGCCATTTCGCCTCGTCGTTGTCGAGCGAGACGGCGTAAATTTCAAACCCCTTGGCTTTGTAGGCGGCGTATGCCTCGCGCAGGTGGGGGATCTCGTGGCAGCAGGGGGCGCACCACGTCGCCCAGAAGTCGAGCAAAACCCAGCGTCCCGGTTCCACCAGCGACGAGAGCGATATGGGTTCGCCTTGCGTGTCGGTCAGCGTGAGGTTCGTAAAGCGGTGGCCGATCTGCGCGTTTTCGAATCCCGCCAGTTCCTTTTGCAGTTCCTGCATGATCGTATGCGCCTGCATTCCGGGTGAGAACGCAGTCATACAGGGCCTTATCTGCGCCCGTCGGGTGTCGTCCTGCAGCATATTCGGGAATTCATAGGCTGAGAAGAGCCATAGGCCGAAGATATTGTCGAGGTTGGCATTCATCATCGCGCGGGGAATCTCCTCAAAGCGTGCGAAGATGGCTTCGACTTCCTCGTGCGGAGTGGCCGGCGTCATTTTGATGTATTCGTTGCGGAGCGCCTCCAGTTTCCTGTTTAGCAGCAGCAGGCTGTCATTCAAAGGTGTGCCCGTCGCTTCATACACGCCCTCTTCGCGGGGTTCCAGCCGGATGTCGCCCGCTTCCAGAAAGATAAGCGTGGGCGTCAGGAGCCGGTCGCGGTCGCTCAGAGTGGCGATGTCGGTGCCGGCGACCTTGCCCTTGAGCCTGAACGTCGTGTCGGTAGCCATTACGCCGGAGCCGATTATGGATTTGTTGCTGGCGAAGAGGAATACCGAGTCGCCCGGTGCGAGGCCGTAATGGCCCGAGACAGTGTAGTTCGAACCCCCGCAATTGCATAACAGGAATGCGGCGGACAGGAGGACGGTGATTATTTTCATGGTTAGTAATTCGGGGGCTATTTTATCTCCCGGTCGGGATGGTCTTTCAGGAATTTCTCCCAACTCTGGGAGCCGCGTTTCGAAGCTGCCTTTTTTCCGCCGCCCAGCCCTTTTACGCGCTCGTCGCCCAGAGCTGTGTTGAGCGGGCTGGCCGTTGTGAAGTGGTGGCACAAGGCGACGGCCATGCCGTCCGTGGCATCGAGCCGTCTGGGGGGCTGATCTATCGAGAGGATACGGCAGACGATGGCGGCGACCTGTTCCTTGGCGGCGGAACCGCGCCCCGTGATGCTTTGCTTGATGCGCATCGGGGCGTATTCCGAAACGGCGAGGCCGCGGCTCAGCGCAGCTGCCATAGCCACGCCCTGCGCCCGCCCGAGTTTGAGCATCGACTGCACGTTTTCGCCGAAGAAGGGCGATTCCAGCGCCACTTCGCGCGGGGCGTACTGGTCAATCAGCGCCCCGACCCGCTCGAAGATATAACGTAGCTTGGCATAGGGATCTGTCAGTTTGTGCAGGTCGATGTCTCCCAGTACGACGGAACGGACGTTGCGCCCCTCGATCTCCAGCACCCCGTACCCCATGTAATTGGTGCCGGGGTCGATGCCCATGATGCGGTATGTCTCCTGATGTTGCATTTTTTTAAGCAGGTTGTTATCCTTTTGTTATTCGGAATAAAGACAGGCGCTTCTTCCGATATTTCAATATGTGGGATACCTCGCCGCAGCGGATGAAGATCCGGTAGTCGGAAGCATCCCGAATATGCATGCTGGAATATATTTCCGGCGTTGCATGGTGTTCGGGCCGATGGATGTCCGTAAGGCCGTGCTCGTGTTTTCGGGCAGGGGCGTTTCGGCTTTTTGCAAAGAACCGTTCCGGCGGCCCTGAGCGGAGGCGGACGGGTATCCCCGCGCAGGACGGATTACTCGGCGAGCAATTCGGCGACTTTGCTGCAAAGGTCTTCGCCGCGCAGGTTCTTGGCGACGATCCGGCCCTGGGCGTCGATCAGGAAATTCGACGGGATGCTTTGCACGGCATAGTCTTTCGCCGCGAGGTTGTCGAAGCCGTTGAGGTCGCTGACCTGCACCCAGCCCATGCCGTGCTCGCGGATGGCGCCGAGCCATTTGTCGTTGTCGTTGTCCAGCGATACGCCGTATATTTCGAAGCCCTGGCCGTGGAACTTGTCGTAAGCCTGCTTCAGATGGGGAACCTCCTCCATGCAGGGGCCGCACCACGATGCCCAGAAGTCCACGAGCGTGTATTTGTTGGCCGGGTTGTCGATCACCGAGGTCAGGGTAACGATCTGCCCGTCGGCATCGCCCTGCATGATGTTCATGTAGGGCTGGCCGATGTCGGTCTTGAGACGTTGCGCCGCAACCGTCCTGAGCGCGGCTAACTCCCGGGACTTTTGCATCCCCGGCGAAAATTCGGCGATCCGGTCGAGCAGCTCCTGGCCCGAAAGCGTGGGGGCCATCCCTTCCAGGGCCATGATTCCGAACGCATTGTCGCGGTTGGCTTCCGCCGTTTTGCGGGGGAGTCCGCCCAGTTCGTCTTCGATCTCCCGGCGACGTCCTTCGGAGGTGCCCTCCCGGTGGTATTCATCCATCAGCGTCATGGCCGACGCCCGGAAAGCGGAGCTCGCATCGTTTGCCGGAGTGCCCGTCACACGCGTTGACCCGGCCGGGGCGTCGGGGTTGTCCTCGATCGAGACTGTCCCCGGTTCGGGGAAAAACATCGTCCCGAACCGCTGTGCATCCCCTTCGCGGGAATCGGTGACGGTGCGCCGGGCGGTGATGTCCGCCGGGCCTTCGAAGCGGAACTTGCCGCCTTCGACGACGGCCGAGTCGATCAGGCTGTCGCCCTCGAACATGTAGACGGTGCCTTCGAGCCCGGCGATGTGCCCTTCAACGACGTATTTGGATCCGGTGCCGCAACCGCATAACAGGACTGCGGCCGATGCGAAAAGGAGTGTTTTTTTCATAGGACGGGGTGGTTTTATCGAAAAGCCCCTCCGGGGCATTTGCGGCTCGGAGGGGCTTTTTATTCGGGACGGGCTACTTTCCGAGGAGCTCTTCCACTTTCTTGTAGAGGTCTTCGCCGCGCAGGTTTCTGGCTACGATCTTGCCCTGGGCGTCGATCAGGAAATTCGACGGGATGCCCTGTACCGCATAGTCTTTGGCAGCCTGGTTGTCAAACCGTTGCAGCTCGCTGACATGAATCCACTCCATGCCGTTGTCCTTGACGGCGGCGAGCCACTTGTCGCGGTCGCGGTCGAACGAGACACCGTAGATTTCGAAGCCTTTTTTGTGGAACTTGTCGTAGGTCTGCTTCAGGTGGGGAACCTCACCCATGCAGGGGCCGCACCACGAAGCCCAGAAGTCCACGAGCGTGTACTTGTTGGCCGGGTTGTCGATCACCGACTTGAGCGATACGGGCTCTCCTTCGGCGTTGTTCTGCACGATGTCGATGTAGGGCTGGCCGACGTCGGTCTTGAGCTTTTGTTCGGCCGAGGTTTTCAGCTCGGTCAGTTCCTTGGTCTGCTGCATCTCGGGCGAGAACTTGGCGATTTCGTCCAGGGTTTCCTGTCCCGAAAGTTCGTAGGCCCGGTTGGGCATCAGTACCACGCCGAAGAAATTGTCGCGGTTGTTGTCGATTGTCGTAAGAGTCAGTTGCTCGAACTCCTTTTCGATGGCCTCGCGGCGTTCGTCGGTCGTAGCCTGGTCGCGGTATTCCTTGATCAGGGTGCGGCTGGCTGCCGAATAGGCGTCGCTGGCGTCGTTGGCCGGCGTTCCGGTGGTATGGCGGACTTGTGCGTCCTCGGCGTCGCTCTTGATCGAAATATTGCCCGGTTCGAGGATGAACTGCATGGCGAATGCCTGCGGCTGTCCCTCGCGCGAGTCGAGCAGGTAATGTACGGCCGGCGCCCCGGCGTTGCCCCGGAACTGGAACTTGCCGGCCTTGACGGCTGCCGAGTCGATCAGGCTGTCGCCCTGGTACAGGTAGACCGTTCCCTCGAGCCCGGCGATGTCGCCGTCGATGATGTATTTGGGCTGGTTGCTGCAACTGCACAGCACGGCTGCGGCTGTTGCGAATAGAAATAATTTTTTCATAATGCGAAGGTATTGGTTATTTTTTTGATGCTGCGAGTTGCTTCTCCAGCTCGTTCACGCGTTTTTCGAGTTCGGGCAGCCGTTTGAAGACCGTCGCCGAACGGTGGTACTGCATGCCGGGCAGCGCCGGGTAGCCGAAGCGGATCTCGCCGTCGGGCACGTCCTTGTCCAGGCCGCTCTTCGAGCCGATCTTCACGTTGTTGCCGATGTTGACATGGTCGGCAATACCCACCTGCCCCGCGAGGAAGCAGTTGCTGCCCACCTTCGAGGTGCCTGCGATGCCGGTCTGTGCCGACGAGACGGTGTTCTCGCCGACCTGCACGTTGTGGCCGATCTGGATCAGGTTGTCCAGTTTCACGCCCCGCCGGATGACCGTCGAATCGGTTTTGGCGCGGTCGATGCAGGTATTGGCGCCGATCTCCACGTCGTCTTCGATCACGACGTTGCCCAACTGGGGGATCTTGTCGAACCCGCCTGCGGCATTGGGCATGAATCCGAATCCGTCGGCGCCGATCACGGCGCCCGCGTGCAGGATGCAGTTGCGGCCGATAAGGCAGCCTTCGTAGACCTTGACCCCCGGATAGAGGATCGTGCCTTCTCCCACACTTACGCCCGTTCCGAGGTATACCTGCGGATAGATCTGGCATCCGTTGCCGATCTTCACGCCGGCTTCGACGACCGCGAAGTCGCCTATGTAGCACCCTTCGCCCACCTGGGCTTCGGCGCAGACCGAGGCCAGCGGGCTTATGCCGCTGCGGCGGGGTTTTGCGGCATTGTACATTTCGAGGAGTTTCAGGACGCAGGCGCCTGCGTCGTCGACCTTGATGAGCGTCGCCGAAAGCGGCTGTGCGGGTTCGAACGTGCGGTTGACCAGCACGACCGACGCTCCGGTAGTGTAAATATAGGCTTCGTATTTGGGATTGGTAAGATAGCTGAGCGAGCCGGCCTTGCCTTCCTCGATCGAAGATACGGTGTGTACTTTCGCCTCTTTGTTGCCGACGATTTCACCGCCCAGGAATCCGGCGATCATTTCGGCTGTGAATTCCATCATAAAATAATTATAGGTATTTGTTAATATCTACTCCCACGGGCATGAACTCTTCCACCGAACGGCCGAACGAAAGCACTTCGCGTACCGTCGACGACGAAATGTCGGCCACGGGCGCCGGGGTGAACAGCATCACGGTCGTGATGTCGGGGTAGATCCGGTGGTTGGTGGCCTCCATCGTGCGTTCGTATTCGAAGTCGGTTGTGTTCCGCACGCCGCGGATAATGGCGCAGGCTCCCATCTCCTCGGCGAATTCGCCCGTGAGCCCCGTGTAAATCCGGGCTTCGACACGCGTATTCCCGGCATAGAGGTCGTCGATCAGCCGTTTGCGGTTGGCGACGGTCAGCAAACCCTGTTTCGAGGTGTTGTTGCCGATGCCGATGACTACGCGGTCGAAGAGGTTGAGGGCCTCGTCGACCAATGCCGCATGGCCGCGGGTGAACGGGTCGAACGACCCGGGGAAAATAGCAGACCTTTCCATATCGGACAAAGGTAATAATATTTGGGAATACCGGATTAAAAAATGCGAATTAATTTACCGTTCGAACTTTACATAGTCCGAATAAATGATCCGCGTATGCGGATTCGACGATACGATCTCCTGGCGCAGGGCCTTCGTGCCCCAGCGGATGAAGAGGAAGCGCCGCGGGACGCGGTGCACGACCTGCCGCAGGGTGTCGGTGCTCTCCACGCGGCAGGCGACCGAGTCGGTGCGGATACGCCCTTCGACCGTAACCCAGGCGTCGCGCCAGCGGAACAGTTTCAGGGTGTCGCGGATTCGGAGCGTGTCCCGGCGGAGCAGGACGACGGTGTCGCGGACGGGCGCGCGCAGGTCGACGCTCGTGGCGGTGACTGTTTTGGCGACGGCTTCCAGCCTCCGGAGCCTGATGCCGAGGCGGCGGATGGTGTCGGCATCCCCGGCGCGGAGGCGTTCGAATTCGGCGCAGCGCAGACGCAATGCCTGCACCGAGGCTGCCTCCTGTCCCAGCCGGGTGCGGTAGTGTTCGATGCCCGAGGCCAGGGCATTCTGGTTCTGTGTGAGGCGGCGGGTTTCGTGGCGGTAACGGGTATAGCCGTATGCCAGCAGCGCCGTTGTGAGGACGGCGTAAAGGAAAAGGTATTTTTTCATGGTTTCCGGGTTTTGCGGCGAAGATAGCGCGTGACCTCCCGGGTGGGTTTCTACATATTCGGAAACAGCCCGCGGAGCGCCCCGGCGATGCGTTCGGCCAGGATAGCCATGTAGGGCTGCCCGTCGCAGCGGGAAAGGGCGGTGACGCCCCGGTGGTCGATGAAGAAAAGTTCGTCCATGCGCGGCAGTTCGTCACGCCCGACGGGCGCTTCGATGAGTTCCAGCCCGGCGGCGCGGATGCTCCTGACTGCAAGGCTGCGCCCGATGCTCGCTTCGCCCGGCGGGACGTAGACCCGCTTGCCCCGGATGGCGAACAGCGCCGCTTCGTCGGCCGCCATGAGAGTCCCGTTGCGGTCGCAGCGTACGGCGACGCTCGCACCCTGCAACCCGGCATATTGCCGTGCCAGCTCTACGGCAGCCTCGCGTGCCGAGGTGGGGGCGTCGAACAGCGGCGGTTCGTATTGCAGCGTCACGGCTTCGGGCATCAGGCTGCGCAGGTCGTAGCCGCGGTAGAGCGAAACGCCTTCGAATTCCAGCCGCAGGGAGCCCGATGCCGGCAGGACGAGCCGCACGAATTTCGAACGGTCGCTGCCGGGGGCTTCCCGTCCGACCACCGCCGCGACGGCCGTCCCGACCTCCCGGGCGTCCTGTGGCCCCGGGCACCCGAAGAGCGTGCGCGACCAGCGGTCGAGTACGGCCAGGTGTTCCCGCAGGCAGAGGCACTCTCCGTCGAGGACATGTACGGTCTGGTATAGGTAGACTTCCCGCATCAGAGCATGAAGATTTTGAGCAGCAGTTCGCGCAGCAGTTCGCCGTCCGATGCACCTCCGGCGTTCATGCCCTTGCTCTTGGCGTCGTATTCGCGCAGCAGGCCGAGGATGTTGAATACCTTGCGGTTGTCCCAGTTGGCGGCGTTCTGCTTGATCTCGCCGATGACATAGACGTTGCTCTTCTTGAGGATGCGCATCAGCTCCGTGTCGGGCGGGAATGCGGTTCCCTTGTGCCGCGAGAGCCAGCGGAGGTAGTTCACGACGAAGAGCTCCTTGAACTGCCCGAAAAGCGCCAGTACGGTGACCAGCAGCGGGTTGTCCTTGGGGTTGCGGGCGAAATGCTCGGCGATCATCAGCGCCCGCGCCATGTCCCGGGTCGCTACGGCCTTGCACAGCTCGAAGTTGTTGTAGTCCTTCGAGATGCCGATGTTGGCCTCGATGTCGGCGTCGGTGATGCGCTTCGTGCCTTCGGGCAGCGAGACGACCAGTTTGCCCAGTTCGTTCGAGATTTTCGAAATGTCGGTGCCCAGGTGGTCGGTCAGCATCGACAGCGCCTTCGTGTCAATGGCCAACCCTTTTCCGGCGATGAATTGCTGGAGCCACGAGGCGATCTCGTAGTCGCGCGGGCGCACCGACTCGAGCACCGCGCCGTTGGCGGCGCAACCCTTGTAGAAGGCCGAACGCCTGTCGGCGTTTTTCTCCTTGTGGCAGATTACGAGGATCGTCGTCGGCGACGGCTTCTGGGTGTAGAGCGAGAGCTTGTCCAGTCCGCGCAGCTGCTGCGCCTCCTTGAGGATGACGACCTGGTAGGATCCCATCATCGGCATCTGGCGGCAGAGGTTGATGACCTGCCCCGCCTCGGAGTCCCTGCCGTAGACGGTGAGCTGGTTGAAAGCCCGTTCGGCTTCGCCCAGCACGGTCGTGGCTATCTGCTCGGCGATGGCGTCGATGAAGTAGCTCTCTTCGCCCATGAGCAGGTAGATGGGGACAAACCGCCGTGCGGCGATCTGGCCGGCGAGTTGTTCATATGCGGCGACGGAATCCTTGAATTTCAGTGCGCTTTTAGCCATGTCAGACGATTTCTTTGGTGATACGCAGCACGTTCTCCGTGTTGGGCGTCAGGCGGTAGCGGTCGTCGATGCGGCGGCCGACGAGCCATACGATCTCGCCGCCCGACAGCAGTACGAACTGCCGTTGTTTTTCGGCCATCGAGACCTTGGCGTCGATCAAAAAATCGCTCACTTTCTTGCGCCCCGTCATGCCGAACGGCACGAAGGAGTCGCCTTCGCGCCAGCGGCGCAGCGTGAGCGGGAATTGCAAGCGGTCGGCGTCGACCTGGGCGATATGCTCCGGCACGCCGAAATTCTTGATCGTGTCGATGTCCGTATATTCGAAGTAGAGCACCGAATTGCCGCAGTAGCTCCGCTGTGCACCCCTTTCCACCTGCGTCATGCAGGCGTCGTCGGGGGTGATCGGCGCCACGACGATCTTGCCGCGGTCGACGTAGGCCACCCGTTCGCGCGAGTAGAAGCGTCGCCCCGTCATATCGTGCCGGAGCGAATGGCAGAGCGAGTCGATGACGTCACCCTTGAACCCGTAGGCCGAACTCAGCAGTTCATAAATCACGAACTCCTGCGGGAATGCCGGGTCGATGCGGTCGAGGTGGATCGTGTCGAACCCGTCCGCCGAAGTCACCGCCTCGCCGCGGATACGTTCGATGCCGTGGTTGATGAACAGCTGGGCATCGGTCAGACGTGCCAGGTTGCGGCTCATGAGGCTCGTGAACTTGGGGTTGATCTCCCGGATGCGGGGTATCAGTCCGAGCCGGATCTTGTTGCGCAGGTATTTGGTCGAGCGGTTCGACGAATCCTCGCGGAACGGGATGCGGTTGGCTACGGCATATTCGAGGATCTCCTTGCGCGAGGCGAACATCAGCGGACGGATGATCCTGCCCACCTGCGTCGAGATGCCCGTCAGCCCGCGCAGCCCCGTGCCGCGCAGCAGGTTGATGAAGAACGTCTCGATCGAGTCGTCGGCATGGTGGGCGATCGCCACGGCCGTGTAGCCCTGACCGCGGCTCAGGGTGTCGAACCACGCATAGCGCAGGCGCCGTGCCGCCATTTCCATCGACTCGCCCGTGCGTTCCATTTCGGCCGTGGTTTCGAACCGCTTGTTGTAAAACTCCACGCCGTACTTCTTCGCTTCCTCTTCCACCAGCACCTCGTCCTCTTCGCTCTCGGTGCCCCGCAGCTGGAAATTGCAGTGCGCCACGCCCACCGAATAGCCGCTGCGGGTGAAAAGCGACAGCATGACCATCGAATCCACGCCCCCCGAAACGGTCAGCAGGATGCGGTCGTCGTGCGTCGCCAGGTCATTCTCGGCGACATACCTCTGGAAAGCCTCTAAAAGTGCCATATTACAATATGTTGACTTCGGTGTCTATCTCTATGCCGAACTTTTCGTGTACGCGGGCCTGTACCATACGGGCGAAATCGAGTATCTCGCCGCCCGTGGCGCCTCCCAGGTTCACCAATACCAGTGCCTGTCGTTCATGGATGCCGACCCGTCCGCTTCGGCAGCCTTTCAGCCCCGCCTTGTCGATGAGCCACCCGGCGGCGAGTTTGGCCTTGCCCGAAAGGGCGGCGGGGTAGAGCGGCATGTCGGGCCAGCTGGCCCGCAATTGTTGCGCCACGGATTCATCGACGACCGGGTTTTTGAAGAAGCTCCCCGCATTGCCCGTCACCTTCGGGTCGGGTAGTTTGGCACGGCGGATGGCGCAGATCGCTTCGCGGATGTTGCGCAGCGTCGTGCCGCCGCGGGCCTCGACCTCACGCTCCACGTCGCCGTACCCCAGCCGGGGTTGCGGCGTACGCGAAAGGCGGATGTCGACCGCCGTGATGACGACACGTCCCCGCAGGTCGTGCTTGAAGATGCTTTCGCGGTAACCGAAACAGCAGTGCGCGGCGTCGAGCGTCATGCATTTGCCGTTTTCCACACAGAACATGTGTACCCGCTCGATCGCGTCCTTTGCCTCGCAACCGTAGGCGCCGATGTTCTGCACGGGCGCCGCCCCGGCCTTGCCCGGGATCAGCGAGAGGTTTTCGAGCCCCCACAATCCGCGCTGTACGGCCCACTCCACCAGGTCGTCCCATTCGACCCCGGCGTCGGCGCGCACGTGTACCGTGTTCTCTTCTTCGCCGAGCAGGACGATCCGCTGCGAGACGGGGGTCAGCAGCAGCCCGTCGTAGTCCCGTGTAAAAAGTATGTTGTTGCCGCCGCTCAGGACGCTCCAGCGGTCGGGGATTCCGCCGCCGAAAATCGCGTGCAGATCCTCCTCGGTCTCGAATTCGGCGAGCCGGGCGGCGTGCTGCTCGACGCCGAAACTGTTGCGTCCGCGCAGGCTGGTTTGGTGAAATTCTCGGATCATGATGTGCAAAGTTAGAAATTATTTCGTTATCTTTGAAGATAATTCCGATCCGACGAAAAACTAAAGACGATAGAACCATGTTTACCGAAAAAGATTTACAGCAGATCGAAAAACACGGGCTGACCCCCGATGCGGTCGAGCGCCAGCTGGAGAATTTCCGCCGCGGGTTCCCCTTCCTGAAGGTTGTGCGCGCCGCATCGCCCGGCGACGGGGTGATGGTCGTGGGCGACGCGGAGGCTGCCGCCGCCGTGGCGCGTTACGAAAGCGAAGCCGACCGTCTGGATATCGTGAAATTCGTGCCAGCTTCGGGTGCAGCGACCCGTATGTTCAAGGAACTGTTCGAGTTCGTCAACGAGGGTAAGCGCGGCAAGGGCATCGACACGTTGCTGGACAATATCGGGCGCTTCGCCTTCTGGCCGGAACTCAAGGCCGTGCTGCCGCCCGATGCCGACGACAAGGCAACCGTGCGTGCCATCGTAAAGGACGGGCTCGGCTACGGGCAGAAGCCCAAGGGGCTGGTGACCTTCCATGCCTATCCCGAAGGGGCGCGCAAGGCGGTCGAGGAGCACCTGGTGGAGGGCGCGGTCTATGCCGCGGCCAGAGGCGTGGCCCGGATCCATTTCACCGTGTCGCCCGAGCACATCGCGGGCTTCGAAACCCTCCTGGCGGAAAAGGTACCCGTGTACGAACAGCGTTTCGGCATCCGTTACGACATCTCGTTCTCTGTGCAGAAACCTTCGACCGATACGATTGCCGTCAATCCCGACAACACCCCTTTCCGGCAGGACGACGGCACGCTGCTGTTCCGTCCGGCGGGGCACGGCGCGCTGGTCGAGAACCTGAACGAAATCGACGCCGACCTGGTGTTCATCAAGAACATCGACAACGTGACGACCGATGCGCGGCGCGGCGATACGATCCGCTATAAAAAGGTATTGGCCGGCATCCTGCTGGATTTGCAGGATCGGGCTTTCGAGTATCTCAAAGCGCTCGAGGTGGGCGGTGCCGAGCTGGAGCCGATCGTGGAGTTCATTGAACAGCGCTTGTGCGTCAAACTGCCCGCAGACTACGATTCGGCCCTGTTGCGCGCCGTGCTCGACCGTCCGATCCGTGTCTGCGGCATGGTTCGCAACGAAGGCGAACCGGGAGGCGGCCCGTTCTGGGCTTCGAACGCCGACGGCACGCAGTCGCTCCAGATCGCCGAGTCGAGCCAGATCGCACCTGCCGACCAGCCGCTGATGAAGGCCGCGACGCATTTCAATCCCGTAGACCTCGTGTGCGGCGTCCGGGATTCGAAGGGGCGCAAGTTCGACCTGCGGCGTTATACCGACCCTGCGACGGGCTTCATCTCGTCCAAATCGAGCGGTGGCCGCGAATTGCGTGCCCAGGAATTGCCCGGTTTGTGGAACGGCACGATGTCGCGGTGGAATACCATCTTCGTGGATGTGCCCATCACGACCTTCTCGCCCGTGAAAGTCGTGCAGGATTTGCTGCGTCCCCAGCACCAGTGACCCCTGTGCGAACCCGATAAGGCGGATGCCGCGTGAGCGGCGTCCGTTTTTTGTGGGGCTGCCGCCTTCCCGCGGGGCCGTCCGTTTTTTTTACGGCGCCGGTGGGCTTTTACGGGGCAGCCTGCGGCGGGCGGCGGGTTTCCCGGCCGTAAGACACTTCATTTCGCTTCGAAACTTCTTCTTTTTGTTCTTGAATTTTGTCAAAAAAGGACAAATTATTGCAGTGTGCCTCAGTTTTCTGATAATCTTTTATATATTTGTGTGCATATTTTGAAAAACGATAATCAAAACTAAATAACACTATGGAAAACAAACTTCAGGAGCTGACCAAAAAGCTCTACGACGAGGGGCTGGAGAAAGGCCGTGCCGAAGCCGACCGTCTGGTCGGGGAGGCTAAGAACGAGGCGGCGAAGATCGTCGCCGAAGCCCGTGCCCAGGCCGAGGAGATCGTCAAGAAGGCCCGCGACAAGGCCGAAGATGTCGAGAAGAACACGATGACCGAGATCGCACTCGCGGGCAAGCAGGCCGCTGCGAAGATCAAGTCGGAGATCGCTTCGATGATCGTGGCCAAGGCCACTGCGGCCGGGGTGAAGGAGGCTGCGCTCGATCCCGCATTCATCAAGGAGATGCTGCTCGCCGTGGCCAGGAACTGGAACGGTGCCGATGCGGGCAAGGTGGAACTGAAAGCCCTGCTGCCCGAGGCGGAGCGTACTAAACTCGACGCGGCGTTCGGCAAGAGCGCCCAGGAACTGCTCGCCGCCGGTATCGAAGTGGGCTATTCGAAGGAGGTGAAGAGCGGGTTCAAGGTAGGTGCCAAGGACGGCGGCTACTACATCTCGTTCTCCGATGCCGATTTCGACGCCTTGCTGGGCGAATACCTGCGCGAGAAAGTATCGGACATGCTTTTTAAGGCGTGACGCTATGTTCGCGACGAATTATTATTGTCTGGTAGCCGGGCTGAAGGAGTATTCGCTCGATGCCGACACCAAGGGTTTCGATGCCAAGGCCATCGTCGGGGAGATCCTCGAAGGTGTGGCCGGGGTCGATGCCGACGCGGTGCGGCTGTTGTACGGCTATTACGACTGTGAGAATATCGCTTCGCTGCGTGCGGGGCGCTCGGCGCACAATCCGCTGGGTAACTTCACACGCGAGGAGCTGGAAGAGGAGGTGAAGACTCCCCGGCGCCTGCCGGCGCCCGTAGCCCGCGTATTGCGCGCCTTTGCCGACCCCGAAGGCGAGGATGCCGAGGAGGTCGATACGGCCGGGCGCTTCGAGAGTGCGCTCTTCGGAGCCTACTACGAGGCTTGCAGCCGTTCCCGGAGCCGTTTCCTGCGCGCATGGTCGGAGTTCGACCGCAACCTGCGCAATGTGACGGCCGCCGTGACGGCCCGTGCGGTGGGGCGGCCCGTCGAGGAGGTGACCGTCGGCGGGGGCGACGTGGTCGAACAGTTGGAGCGTAGCTCGGCTGCCGATTTCGGGCTGCGGGGCGAGTTGCCCTACATCGACGCCGTGATCGCTGCCGTGAACGACGAGGCCAACCTCGTGGAGAAGGAGCACAAGATCGACCTGATCCGCTGGAACGAAGCCGTGGAACTGGCGACGTTCGACTATTTCGACATTAATTCCATCCTGTCGTACCTGTCGCGTGTCAACATCGTGGCGCGCTGGACGCAGCTCGATGCGGTGCGCGGACGCGAGATGTTCGAGCGTTTGATGGCCGAGCTGGATGGCAAAGGGCTGATAGAAAATAAACAATAGGATAATTCATGAAAACTACAGGACGTGTAAATGGTATCATCTCCAATATCGTAATCGTCAAGGCCGACGGAGCCGTGGGCCAGAACGAGATATGCTACGTGTATACGGGGGATACCAAAATGATGGCCGAGGTCATCAAGGTCGTAGGCGACAGCGCCTATGTCCAGGTTTTTGACAGCACCCGGGGGCTGAAGATCGGCGACAGGGTCGAGTTCGAGGGGCATATGCTCGAAGTGACGCTCGCTCCGGGCCTCTTGTCGCGCAACTACGACGGTCTGCAGAACGACCTCGAAAAGATGGACGGCCTGTTCATCGCGCGCGGTTCGATCACCGACCCGGTCGATTTCTCGGCCGAATGGGAGTTCGCCCCGCTGGCGAAGGCGGGCGACAAGGTCTCGGCCGCATCGTGGCTGGGCGAGGTCAAGGAGCAGTGGGTGAGCCACAAGATCATGGTGCCTTTCACGATGACCGGCAATTATACGGTCAAGAGCATCGTTGCGGCCGGGAAATACAAGGTTACGGACACGGTCGCCGTGGTGACCGACGACGAAGGCCGGGAGCACGGGATCACGATGGTGCAGAAATGGCCGGTCAAGCAGGCCGTGCGCTGCTACGTCGAGAAGCCGCGCCCCTCGCGTGTGATGGTGACGGGCGTCCGTGCCATCGACACCTTCAATCCGATGGCCGAGGGTGGTACGGGTTTTATCCCCGGGCCTTTCGGCGCTGGCAAGACGGTGCTCCAGCACGCTATTTCGAAGCAGGCCGATGCCGATATCATCATCATGGTGGCGTGCGGCGAGCGTGCCAACGAGGTGGTGGAGATTTTCAAGGAGTTCCCCGAGTTGATCGACCCCCGGACGGGGCACAACCTGATGGAGCGTACGATCATCGTCTGCAATACGTCGAACATGCCCGTTGCGGCGCGTGAGGCGTCGGTGTATACGGGTATGGCGATCGGCGAATACTACCGTGCCATGGGGCTCAAGGTGCTCGTGATGGCCGACTCGACGTCGCGCTGGGCGCAGGCGCTGCGCGAGATGTCGAACCGTCTGGAGGAGCTTCCCGGACAGGACGCCTTCCCGATGGATCTTTCGGCGATCATCTCGAACTTCTACTCGCGTGCGGGCCTTGTGAAACTCACCAACGGCCAGACCGGTTCGGTGACCTTCCTTGGGACGGTGTCGCCCGCGGGCGGTAACCTCAAGGAGCCGGTGACCGAATCCACCAAGAAGGCGGCGCGTTGTTTCTACGCCCTTTCGCAGGGGCGCGCCGACTCGAAGCGCTACCCGGCCATCGACCCGCTGGAATCCTACTCGAAATATCTCGAGTACCCCGAGATCCGCGAATACCTCGACGATCATATCGAGAAGGACTGGGTAGACCTCGTGTATGCCGGCAAGACCATCGTGCAGCGCGGCAAGGAGGCCAACGACCAGATCAACATCCTGGGTGACGACGGCGTGCCGGTGGAGTACCACGAACGTTTCTGGAAGTCGGAGCTGATCGACTTCGTGATCCTCCAGCAGGACGCTTTCGACGACATCGATGCCAACTGTCCGATCGAGCGCCAGAAGATGATGTATAAAATGGTGCTCGACATCTGCCGGAAGGATTTCGCCTTCGCCGATTTCGAAGAGTGCTCGCAGTTCTTCAAGGGTCTTATCAACCTCTTCCGCCAGATGAACTATTCGCAGTGGCAGTCGGAGAAGTTCAACGGCTACCTGAAGCAGATCGAGGAGTATGTGAGTGAAAAAACAAAATAAGCTTTAGACCATGACAACACGAGCTTTTCAGAAAATATATACCAAAATCGATAACATCACCAAGGCGACCGTGACCCTGCGGGCGCAGGGCGTCGGCAACGACGAGCTGGCCACCGTGGGCGGCAAGCTGGCGCAGGTGGTGAAAATCATGGGCGAGAACGTGACGTTGCAGGTTTTCGCAGGTACCGAGGGGCTGGCTACCGACTCGGAAGTGGTCTTCCACGGCGAACCTCCCAAGCTGCGCGTGTCGGACAACCTCGCGGGACGCTTCTTCAACGCCTACGGCGAACCGCTCGAAGGCGGTGAGATCGTCGAGGGCGAAGCCCGCGAGATCGGCGGCCCGACGGTAAACCCGTTCCGCCGTATCCAGCCTTCGGAGCTGATCGCCACGGGTATTGCCGGTATCGACCTGAACAACACGATCGTTACGGGGCAGAAGATCCCTTTCTTCGCCGACCCCGACCAGCCCTATAACGCCGTAATGGCCAATGTGGCGCTGCGTGCCAAGGCCGACAAGATCATCCTGGGCGGCATGGGACTCTCCAACGACGACTTCCTCTATTTCAAGTCGGTGTTCGAGAATGCCGGTGCGCTCGACCGTATCGTGTCGTTCGTCAACACGACCGAGAACCCGCCCGTGGAGCGGTTGCTCGTCCCCGACATGGCGCTTACGGCCGCCGAGTACTTCGCGGTGGACAAGGGCGAGAAGGTGCTTGTCCTGCTGACCGACATGACGCTCTATGCCGATGCGCTGGCCATCGTGTCGAACCGTATGGATCAGATCCCGTCGAAGGACTCGATGCCCGGTTCGCTCTACTCCGACCTGGCCAAGATCTACGAGAAGGCGGTGCAGCTGCCCAACGGCGGCTCGATCACGATCATCGCCGTGACGACCCTGTCGGGCGGCGACATCACGCACGCCATCCCCGACAACACGGGTTACATCACCGAAGGCCAGCTGTTCCTGAGGAACGATTCCGACACGGGCAAGGTCATCGTCGACCCGTTCCGTTCGCTTTCGCGTCTGAAGCAGCTCGTGATCGGCAAGAAGACCCGCGAAGACCATCCGCAGGTGATGAACGCCTGCGTGCGTCTGTACGCCGATGCCGCCAATGCCAAGACCAAGCTCGAGAACGGTTTCGACCTCTCGGACTACGACGAGCGTACGCTGAAATTCGCGTTCGACTATTCGGAGAAACTCCTTTCGATCGACGTCAATATCGGCATCACCGAGATGCTCGACACGGCATGGGGGCTCTTTGCCAAATATTTCTCCAAGGAGGAAGTTGCGATCAAGGAGGAACTCATCAAAAAGTATTGGAAAGAAGCGTAAGGCACGATGGCAATCAAATTTCAATATAACAAGACCTCGCTCGGCGACCTCGGCAAACAGCTGAAAATGCGGCAGAAGGCGCTCCCTACGATCAAAAGTAAGGAGTCGGCCCTGCGCTCCGAGGTGAAGAAGGCGAAGGACTCCGCGGGCGATTACCGCCGTCGGCTCGATGCCCTGAAGGCCGAGTACGACTACATGGTATCGCTCTGGGGAGAGTTTGATTGTGACCTCTTGCGCATCGCTGATGTCGAACTTTCGGTACAGAAGATCGCGGGTGTGCGTACACCCGTCTTGCAGGACGTGAAATTCGAGGAGAAGCCCTACGACCTCTTTTCGTCGCCCGTATGGTTCGCCGACGGAATCGATATCCTCAAGCGCATGGCGCAGCTGGGAATCGAATTCGAGGTGTATAACCGCAAGATGGAGTTGCTGGATCACGCACGCCGTAAAACCACTCAGAAGGTGAACTTGTACGAAAAGGTGCAGATACCCGGGTACGAGGACGCCATACGTAAGATCAAACGCTTCATGGAAGACGAGGAGAACCTTTCCAAGTCGGCCCAGAAGATCGTGAAAACCAAACAGCAACAGGCCGGGGAGGGCGCGATGTTATGATAGCGAAAATGGCAAAATACGACTTTGTGCTCTATGCGGCCCAAAGTGAGGATTTTATCGAGAAGCTGCGCGAACTGGGCCTTGTCGACATCACGACGACGGGCTGGGAGCCTTCGGAGGAAGACCGGCAACTGCTGCTCGATATCGAGGGGCATACGAAGGCCGCCGACTTTCTGCGGAATTTCCGTGCCGGGGAAGGTCGTTTCGAGGCCGGTGCGAAACCCTTCGCCTCGGGTGCCGAGGCCTATGAGCACTATGCCGCCGCACACCAGAAGGCCACGGCGCTCGCCGCCGAGATCGCCCGCCTGGAGAAGTCGGCCGACGAGCTGCGGCCGTGGGGCGAGTTCTCGCCCGAGCGTACGAAGGCGCTGGCTTCGCAGGACATCGTGCTACGCTATTTCTTCACCCCGAAGAGCAACTATGACAAGTTCGGGCCCGAATGGTCGGAACGCTATACGCTTTCGCTGATCAACCGTACCGATTCTACGGCTTATTTCGTCGTCGTGACGGCCCCGGGCGAGGATGTGACGCTCGATGCGCAGGAGATGAAGGCTCCTTCGATGGACGTCCGCGAGGCGGAACGCCGTATCGCCGAGGCGAAGCAGGAATTGCGGGCTCTCGACGCCGAATTCTCGCGCGTGGCGGCTTCGGAGAAGTTGCTCGCGGCACACGCTGCGCAGCTGAAGGAACGCTTGCAGGGCGTGCGCGTGAAAGCCACGGCGCAGCAGGCCGCCGACGGTACGCTGGTCGTCATGGAGGGCTGGGCCGAGAAGGAGACCTCCGACAAGGTCGACGCCCTGCTGGAGGCGTATCCCAATGTCGTTTATCTCAAGGGAGACCCTACGCCCGAGGACGATACGCCCGTGAAGCTCAAGAATAACCGGTTCGCGCGCGTTTTCGAACTGGTGGGCGACATGTATGCCCGGCCGAAATACGGCACGATGGATCTCACGCCGTTCTTCGCACCGTTCTACGTGCTTTTCTTCGGCATCTGCCTGAACGACGCCGGCTACGGTGCCATCCTGGCGCTGCTGGGAGCCTGGATGCTCTCCAAGAACCGCAAGCCCGGCATGATGCGCCAGGCCGCGTGGTTCGCCACCTTGTGCGGCGTGTCGACGATCCTCTTCGGGCTGCTGTGCGGTTCGTTCTTCGGCATCAGCATGTCGGAATGGTTCCCGTCGATCCATTTCTTCGATTTCCAGGGCCAGTTCTTCTCGATCGCGCTGGCCATCGGCCTCGTGCAGATCATGTTCGGCATGGTGCTCAAGATCGTCATGATCTCCTCCACCGTCGGGTTCCGCTATTCGCTCGGTTCGCTGGGGTGGCTGCTGGTCATTTTGGGCGGGAGCCTTGCCGCCGGACTGCCGATGCTCAACCCCGGGTGGGTGATCCCGTTCTACACCACCTCCTCGCCCGCGTTCTATGCGACGCTCGGCATGGGTGCGGTGCTGATGCTGTTCTTCAATTCGCCGGGCAAGAACCCGCTGCTGAATTTTGGGCTGGGATTGTGGGATACCTATAATAACCTTACGGGTATCCTCTCCGACGTGTTGTCATATATCCGTCTGTTCGCCATCGGCCTCTCGGGCGGTATCCTCGCCACGGTGTTCAATGCGCTTGCCGCCGGGTTCGTGCCCGAAGGTTCGGGCATCATCGTGCGGCTGCTGATCATGATCCCGATTCTGCTGATCGGCCACGGCATCAACCTCTTCATGTCGACCATTTCGTCGTTCGTGCACCCGATGCGTCTGACGTTCGTCGAGTTCTACAAAAACGCGGGCTTCGAAATGTCGATGCGTTCGTTCGAGCCCTTGCAGAAAATAGATAATTCGGAAAACAAATAACAACTAAAACAAATTAAAATTATGGAATCAACAACTGCAATTATTTTGGGCTATCTCGGCGTAGCGCTGATGGTAGGCCTTTCGGGCGTAGCGAGCTGTATCGGTACTTCGATCGCCGGTATGGCATCGGTAGGCGCCATGAAGAAAAACGGAGGGGCTTTCGGTAGCTACATGATCCTGTCGGCTATCCCCGGTTCGCAGGGCCTTTACGGTTTCGTGGGTTACTTCATCATCAAAGGATTCCTTACGGATTCGATGACGTTGTTGCAGGGGGCCGCCATCTTCGGCGCCGGTCTGCTGACGGGTCTGGTCTGCCTCGCTTCGTCATACTACCAGTCGAAGGTGTGTGCCAACGGTATCGCCGCAATCGGCAACGGCCACGACGTGATGGGTAAGACGCTTATCCTCGCGGCATTCCCCGAGTTGTACGCCATCCTTACGGTGGCTGCCGTGTTCCTGATCGCGGGTGCGATCTAAACGGCCGCAGCGGCAAATCGCTCCGCAGGGCGGGACATTCCGGTGTCCCGCCCTGCTTTTTTCAGGGGTGTGGCTTGAATTGTACTTATATTGCATGAATTGATACTTGCCGAAACCCGGAAATGTGTAATTTTGCATTAACTCGAAAGTTCCGGGCAATTGTTTTTCCGTCGGGATGGGACAGTTACAAGTTTTTAAGTGGTATAATTAGGGATTCAGGCCCGGCTGCATCAATAGCCGGGCTTGAGTTTGTTGGTGGGTTGACGGAAGGGAACGCCGTCTCCGGTCGGGCAGAGATTCCGGCATTGCCGGTAACATTGCCTATGCCTTATCCTGTGGCTCTTCGGGCACTTCGTCGACCTCCTGTTTGATCTGGGAGAGCTTCTCCTTGCGGTATACCTTGGGGGTGCAGCCGTATTTGGCGGCAAAGCACTTGAAGAATGTGCCCCGGTTGACGAACCCCGCCTTGTAAATGATCTCGTCGATGGAGAGCTTGGTCGAGGTGAGCAGCTGCTCGGCCTTGGCCAGCCGGTACTCCTTGATGATGGTGGTCGGGGTCTGGTTCAGGATGCCTTCCAGGCGGCGGTAGAGGTTGCGGATGCTGACACCCATCTCGTCGGCGATGAATTTCGTAGAGATTTCCGTGTTGGAAATGTTGTCGTTGATGATCTTCAGCATCTTGTCGATGAACTCCTTGTCGTCCTGGTGGAGCATCTTGCCGTCGGAGAGTTCGAAGGCGCTGATCGACGATTTGTAATAGTCCTTGAGCGAGCGGTTGCGTTTGAGCAGCTGCTCGGTCACGGCCTTCAGGTATTCGACGTTGAAGGGCAGCGTCAGGCAGATGTCGGCGCCGGATTCTACGCCTTTGATGCGTTCGTCGACCTGCTGTGCCGTCGAGAGCAGAATCACCGGGATATGCGAGGTCAGCTTGCCCTCCTTGATGAACTTGATGAGCGACAGGCAGTCCGATTTCTCCGAGAGCGCATCGCAGATGATGATGTCGGGGTGCATCTGTTTGAGCAGTTCGATCATCGCGTTCAGGCCGTCGGGCATTTTGATATTGTAATCCGGGGCGAACAGCTCAGCCACGAAATTCATGATCTCCGAATCGTCGTTGACCACGAACATCGTCCGGCGGTTTTTGTCGAACGTGAATTCGCGTTGCGTGACGGTCGGCAGCGGCAGCCCGTAGTTCGTGTCGATCGGCACGATGTTGTCGTTCACGGACGTGTTCTCGGCGGTTACTTTCAGCCGCGGCAGCCGCACGGTGAACGTCGTCTGGGCATTGGGGGTGCTTTCGACCGTGATCTGGCCGTGCATGCGGGTCACGATGCTGTGGCAGATCGCCAGCCGCAGGTCGCCCTGGAACGAAAGCCCCCGTTCGCTCTTGCGCTCGAAATAATCCAGCACGCGGTAACGGTCGAAAATGGCCTCGATGTCGTCGAGGTTGACCCCGATGCTGTCGTTCGCGGCCGATATGAACAGTTCCCCGTCGTCGTTGCGGATTGTCAGGTTCACCGAACCGTTGTAGGGTGTGTGCTTGAATGCGTTGGACAACAATGTGTTGAGGATCGTCGAAAGTCCTTCTCGGTCGCTCGGCCATGCCAGGTTGCGCTCGATGTCCAGCTTGCAGTGGATGCTGTTCTGCTCGGAATATTCGCTGAAGGTCTCCGCGATTCCCTGGGCGATTTCGGCCACGGGTACCAGCTCGATGTTTTCATTCTCATCGTTTTGCGAGGTGCGGATACCGCGGAACTCGTGGAGCATGTAGATCAGGTCGTGGAGCTTCGACACGTTCTGCCGGATGGTCTGTGCGTATTTGAGGATATAGGAGTCCGATTTACGGTAGGTAATGATCTGCTGGCAGGGCCCCGAGATCATCGTCAGCGGCATGGACAACTCCTGTGTGATGTTCGAGAAAAATCGCATTTTCGATTCGTAGACCTCCTCTTTGCGCCGGCTTTCGAGGCGTTGCAGTTGTTCGGCCTTGCGTTGCCGATAACGGAGCAGGTAATAGCGCAGGGTCATGGTGACGGCGGCCAGCGCCAGCAGCATGTAGAGCAGCTTTGCCAGAAATGTGGCGTACCAGGCCGGTTTGAGGCGTATTTCCAGTGAGTAGACTGGACTTGTGGCCCCGGTGATGTTGTTGCGGTAGCGCACGTCGAGCCGGTAGGTGCCGGGCGGCAGGTCGGCGAAGGACAGCTTCGACGAAGTGCTCGTCCATTGGTCGCTGAACCCGTCCAGCCGCGTGTAATAGGTGTAGTTGCTGCCGTTGACGTAGTCGAGTGCCGATACCGTGATCTCGTAGATGCGCTGTCCGTGCCGCAGCGTCAGCGCGTCCTTGTCGGAGAGCAGGTTGCCGATGTTGTGCACTCCGTCGTTGAGGCGCACGTCGCGGAAGAGGATCGGCGGGTTGAACGACTGTTCCTCGAAGCCGGTCTGTTCGACGGTAACCAGCCCGTTGATGCCGCCGAAGAAGAGCAGCCCTGTCTGCGGATCGGTGAAGTAGGCCCCGTCGCTGTATTCGATGGTATTCAGGCCGTAGGAGTATCCGTAGGTCACTACGTTACCCGTGTGGGGTGTATACTGCACCAGTCCGCGGTTGGTGCTCAGCCAGAGGTCGCCGTTGCGGTCGTCGAGGATGCCGTGCACGGTGTTGGTGATGCCCGGGATGAGCGTCGTGTCGCGGGCGACCTGTATCAGTCCGCCGCTCGTGCCGAACCAGAGGCTCTTGTCCTGGGTCTGGTGGATCGTGAAGATGTCGTTGACGATGGCGCTGCGGTTGTGGTCGAATTTGGCGATCTGGTGCGTATTCGTATGCGTGTTGTAGCGTACGGCCCCGCCTCCGCGGTTGCCGAACCACATGATCGAATCGTTCTGCTCGTAGAGGGCGAAGAAGAATTTTTTGACCTCCAGTTCCTCGTTGAAGTGGAGCCGCTTGACCTCGCGGATTTCAGGATGGGTCTGCGATCCGCCGAGCGTGATGCGGAATATACCGCAGCCTACCGAAGCCACCCACAGGGTGTCCGGCGCCGTCTCGCGCAGCGTGTGGATGAACCGCATCTCCTCGGGGACGCCGAGGCGGTGGATCCTCCGGTCGGCATAGGAGTAGTAGTTCAGCCCGTCGCCGTCGGTGCCGATCCACAGCAGGTTGCGGCTGCTTGCGGCGAAAGTGTAGACCGAGTTGTCCAGCAGCTCGCTGTTGGCCGTGGTAATCTGTTCGACATGGGATGCGTCGAAGGTTTTTCGGTGGTAGAAATTGGGGATACGCAGCAATCCTTCGCCTTTGGTGCCCACCCACAGGCTGCGTTCGTGGTCGATGTAGAGCGCACGCACTGGTTTCGAAAGGTTGTAGGGCAGGTCGTTGAAGGTGATCGAACGGAAAGCCACCGCGTTGCGTGTGTGCTGGTAAAGTCCCTGCCCGTCGGTGCCGATCCATACGATTTCCTGCCGGGCATCGCGCAGCAGTGTCATGACGCCGCAGGTGATGTTGATATGTTCAGTTGCGTATTTTACACTGTTCTGCGGGGTGGTTTTCAGGCGGATGACGCCGTTGGTGCTGAACGACACGAGGTAATCGTTCCCGTCGCTGATGATGCGCGACACCTGTCCCATGGCGGCCAGCTCCTCACGCATATCCTTTATATATATGATCTGACGGCTTTTGATGTCGAACTCGTAGAACACATGGTTCCGGTCGATGAAATAAACCCTGTCCCCTTCGCGGAACGCGAATTCCGGGAGCGAAGGCAGGGCTATCTGTTGTGTTTCCCCGAACTGGATGTCCCCCTGCCCGTCGGCGGGAATTTTCACCGGCATACAGAAAATACCCTTGCGTGAAAAGCTCCACAGGTTGCCCTCGTCGTCGAGCACCATCTCCAGGATGTCGGCATACCGCCCTTGCTGCATCGGCCTTGTGGGGGCGAATTCATGGCGCGTGCGGTCGTAGTAGCTGAATTTGTTGTCCTGTGTGATGACGATCACCTCGTCGCTGCTGCGGGTGACGACCCGGTACATACCCTGGAAACAGGTGTGCGGTTCGACGTGCTTGCTGTCCGGATCGAACAGGTCGAGCCCGTAGTTCGTGCGTATCCAGAAAAGCGAGTCCGTCGTCACGGCGATCTCCTCGATGAGGTTGCCCGACAGGGGGGTATATTCGCCCCAGTCGTTCGGGAAGAGGCGCATGCGTTCGCCGTCCCACATGTTCAGCCCGTCGCACGAACCGACCCAGATGAACCCGTGTTTATCCTGTGCCAGCGAGAGGATGGCATTGTTCGATATGCCTTCGCGGCTCGATATCTGCCGCAGGTTGCTGGCTTGTGCTGCCGCACAGCACAGCAGGTGTATACAGACCAGGTAGATTATTCGTTTCATGGAGGGTTGCGGTTTGTGGAAATTTTATGTTGGTTGTGCAAATTTATGCAAATTTTTTCGTAAAAACAGACTAACCATTGCCATTTTGGGCATGAAAACAGACATATTTCGTATCTTTGTCCCCGGGAAATCCCCTCTGGAGCCTCTGTCCCGGCGGTGGGAGGTGGCAAAAACCGGAATATTTTGTGTTTGGCACGGATGTGTACTATTTCTTCATGGATACGGACTGCCGATCGTTCCGGGTTTCCTAATTTTGTTAGCGAAAAACCTAAAAACCTTATTGCTTTATGAAAAAAATCGTACTCCTGTCGCTGTCTGTTTTCGCGGCGTTTTCCCTCTTTGCCCAGCAACCCCGCGACTGGGCGCAGTACGGGCGTTACGAACAGCAGAATGCCGCCCTGACGGGTGAACCCGTCGAAGTGGTCTTCATGGGTAATTCCATCACGGATAACTGGATCGGGGCCGATCCCGACTTCTTCGCCCGCAACGGCTTCGTCGACCGGGGTATCAGCGGCCAGACGACCGCCGAGATGCTCGCGCGTTTCCGCCGCGACGTCATCGACCTGAACCCGAAGGCCGTGGTGATCCTTGCCGGTATCAACGACATCGCTCAGAACAACGGCGCCATCAAACTCGAAAACGTCTTCGGCAACATCGTCTCGATGTGCGAACTGGCTAAATTCAACGGAATCCGCGTGGTGCTCTGCTCGGTGCTGCCCTGCGACCGGTTTTCGTGGCGTCCCGAGATCAAACCTGCGGCAGCCGTCGCGGAGCTCAATACGATGCTGAAACGGTACGCCGCCGAACATAAGATCCCCTATGTGGATTACCATGCGGCGCTGGACAACGGCTCCGGCGGCCTGGACGCCCGGATCTCCCGAGACGGCTGCCATCCGACCCTGTACGGCTACACGCTCATGGAGCCGATGGTCGTCGAGGGGATCAACAAGGCCCTCCGTACGAAGCAGGCGCGGTATACCACCCCGATACCCAACGAATAACCGATAACAGATAATGAAGAAAACACTCCTCCTCACCGCTGCGACAGTTGCCGCATGTGCTTTTGCCGCCTGTGACCGGACGTCGCCGAGCCAGGCCCGCAACCTCGAGCGTGCCAAGGCTACGCTCGATTCGGTCTATGCCTCGTATGGCGTCGCCGACCGCTGCCTCTTGCGCGAAAACTATCCGTTCAATGCCGATTACAAGGCGGGTTATCTCGCCTCCGAAGACCAGGCGCGTCCGAATCCCTATTCCTACCTGTGGCCCTTCTCGGGAACGCTCTCGGCTGTAAATACGATCCTCGAGGAGGATGCCTCCTATCGCAGCGTGCTCGACGGCCGCGTGCTGCCGGGGTTGGCCGAGTACCTCGACACGACGCGGATGCCGGCGGCTTATGCCTCCTATATCAATACGGCTCCGGCGTCGGATCGTTTCTACGACGACAACGTGTGGCTGGGCATCGACTTCTGCGATATCTACGAGGCTACGGGCGACAAGAAATACCTCGCCCAGGCCGAGATGATCTGGAAATTCATCGAGAGCGGCACGGATGACGTGCTGGGCGGTGGTATCTACTGGTGCGAACAGAAGAAACATTCGAAGAATACCTGCTCCAATGCTCCGGGAACGGTTTATGCGCTGAAACTCTATGCCGCGACGGGCGACGGCCGCTACCTCGAGCAGGGCAAAGGGCTCTATGCCTGGACAAAGGAGCACCTGCTCGACACCGGGGACGGGCTCTATTTCGATAACGTGTCGCTCGACGGCAATATCGGCCGTGCGAAGTTTGCCTACAACAGCGGCCAGATGGTACAGGCGGGGGCGCTGCTTTACAAGGCTACGGGCGATGAAAGCTACCTGAAAGACGCGCAGCGCACGGCCGCCGCATGCTACGACTATTTCTTCGAGGAATTCACGCCCGCGGACGGTGAGGCATTCCGCATCATCCGCAAGGGCAACGTGTGGTTCTCGGCCGTGATGGTGCGCGGGCTCGTCGAACTCTATGGCATCGACGGCAATGCCGCCTATGTCGATGCCGTGCAGCGCAGTCTGGACTATGCCTGGGATCATGCGCGCGACGGGCGCGGGCTGTTCGAAACCGATTTTACGGGCGCGGACAAACAGGCTGAGAAGTGGTTGCTCACGCAGGGTGCCATGGCCGAGATGTACGGCCGCATGTCCGGCGTCGGACTGAAATAAACCGCACAAAACCTGCAACCTGATGAAACGAAAAATCTTCTTCATACTATTGGCCGCGGTATTCGCCGCGGGGATCGCCTTTGCGGAAAAGTTGCCCGTGGCAAAGGCTTTCCGCCCCGAAAAAGAGTTGTATAAAACATTCGCTAATCCCGACGCGCGCCATCGTCCCTATGTGCGCTGGTGGTGGAACGGCGCCCGTGTGAACGAGCAGGAGATCCTGCGCGAGCTGGACGTGATGCACAAGGCCGGGATCGGCGGCGTGGAGATCAACACCATCCAGTTCCCCGACCAGACCGCCGATACGGTAGGCTGTGCCGCGCTGACATGGCTGAGCGACGAGTGGATCCGCATGGTCAACGTGGCTGCCGACGGCTGCCGTGAGCGCGGCATGGTCTGCGACATCATCGTCGGCTCGGGCTGGCCCTTCGGCGCCGAATACCTTGCGCCCGAGGAGCAGGTGCAGATGCTCTATCCCGTTACGGTCGATGTCAAGGGCGGCCGGTTTACCATCGGCCGCGACGAGGTGCTGGGCATGGCCAACGCCCAAGTGGCCAATCCCCGCAGCAACCCGACCAAGGAGCTTCTGTTCATCCGCCTGATGCCCAAGCATGTCGCCCATTTCACCGAGGGCGTTTCGTACGACGAACAGGCCGGCAATGATACCATCACGGTCGATGTCCCCGAGGGCGAACATGTCCTCTACTTTTTCGTGAAGCTGAACGGCTATTCGCGTGTTATCTTGGGGGCTCCGGGCGCCAGCGGGCCCGTGGTGAACCACCTCGACGGTAAGGCCGTGGAGCGTTACCTCGATAAATTTTCCGATGCGATGCATTTCACCCGCGGCAAACTCAAGGGGGAAATCCGCGCGGCGTTCTGCGACAGTTTCGAGCTGGAAGGCAACAACTGGACGCCCGGCATGTTCGCCGAGTTCGAGAAGCGTATGGGTTACTCGCTCTATCCGTTCCTGCCCTATGTGTTCCAGCGTACCGGAGCCATGGGCGAACCCGTCCGTGAGGCTTACGGCTGCAGTTTCTCGCCCGAAGTGACGCGCGACGTGATCGAGCGTGTCCGCCACGATTTCTGGCACGTGCAGATGCAGCTCTTCAAGGAGAACTTCATCGACGTATACAATGCGTGGTGCCATCGCAACGGGCTCAAGTCGCGCATCCAGGCCTACGGCCACCAGCTCCATCCCATCGAAACGTCGATGTATCTCGACATCCCCGAATGCGAATCGTGGATACACGACGGTATCGGCCGGGTGATGGAGCCCAACCAGTACCTTTCGGGACGCGGTTACAGCATGGTCAACAAGTTCGTCGCTTCGGGGGCGTTTCTGGCCAACCGCAACATCGTGAGCTGCGAAGAACAGACCAACGTGGGCAATATCTTCCAGACCACGCTCGAGGAGGTCAAGGTGACGGGCGACCGCAGCAACCTTTCGGGCGTGAACCACTCGGTGCTCCACGGCTTCAATTACAGCCCCCGCCAGAAGGATTTCTTCGGCTGGATACAGTTCGGTACTTATTTCAACGAGAACAATACGTGGTGGCCTTATGTGCGTCCGTGGATGGATTACAAGGCGCGTGTCTCCGCCCTTTTGCAGAACAGCGTCTATCAGGCCGACATCGCCATCCTGCCGCCGCTCGAAGACCTCTGGTCGATCCACGGCATGCAGCGTGACCCCTATCCTGGCGTCACCTATCCCGCCTATGCCAACGACCTCTGGGAGGCCGTCCAGCAGAGCGGCAACGGCTGCGACTATGTCAGCGAGAAGGTCATCTGCCAGTCGTCCGTCGCGGGCGGCCGGCTCCGCTTCGGTTCGCGCAGCTACAAGACCCTGTTGCTGATGGAGGTCGAGAGCCTCGAACCCCGGACCGCTGCGCGCATCGCCGACTTCGTGGCAGCGGGCGGACGTGTGATCGCCATCGGGAAGGTGCCCCACAAGGGGCTCGGCTTCCGCGATGCCGCGGCGAAGGATGCCCGTGTGAAGGCGATCATCGACCGTGTCGTGACGACCTGGCCCGACCGTTTTGTCCGTGTCGATGCCCCGCAGGGGGATATGCTCGGCTGGTACCGCACCTTGCAGGCGGAATACGGCCTGACCCCTTATGCGAAAATCTCCGACCTCGACCGTTTTATGATGATGAACTATTACAAGTCGGGCGACAGGGATATCTATTTCGTCGTCAACTCTTCGATCGAACGTTCCATGCAGACCCGGCTCGAATTTCCCGCCGAGGTAGCTGCCAAGCAGGCCTGGGTCTGGGATGCCGAGACGGGCGTGCGGCATATGCTCGACATGCGGAACGGTACGCTGGAGTTGTGCCTGACGCCTGCCGAGGCGAAATTCATCGTCTTCGAGAAAGACCGCGGCGGCCAAATGCTGCCCGCACCTGCACCCCGCAGCGCGAACCCCATTGCCCTCAACGGCATCTGGGATGTCAGGGCCACGCACCATGTGGATAAGAGTACCCGGGAATTCTCCCTGACCGACCTCGTGGATCTGCACAGCCTGCCGTTCCCCTGGTTGCAGAGCTTCGCCGGCACCATCGAATACACCCGCACGGTCGATGTCGAAGATCCGGCGGCCTACCATACGCTCGATGCCGGCCTTACGCATAACGGCATCACCGAACTTTTCGTCAACGGCGAGCCCGCGGGCATACGCTGGTACGGTGCACGTACGTTCGACGTAGCGGGCAAACTCCGTAAGGGCGCGAACGTCCTGACGATCCGTGTCACCACGGTGCTGACCAACTATGCCAAGGCCCGTGCCGCCGACACTCCGACGGCCGCCCGCTGGGAATGGGCGCAGCGGCTCAACAAGGAGCTCGGCCTGCGTGGCCCCGTAATCCTGTACTGATAACTTAAAACCTTAATAAAGTAATTCTGTAAACGACTATGAAAAACAAAAACATCTCCCGGGCTTGCCTTGCTGCGGCCCTTGTCATGGCCGGTACGGTTTCGGCACACGCCTCGGCGCTCCGCAGCAGTGCTCCGGAAACCGAAGCCGCGGTTATGATTATGGACAATACGCGGATGGCCAGGCCCAAAGCGAAGATCGTAAAAGAATATGCCCCGACCAACCGTCCGGCCGAGGCCGAGCGTCTGTTCCGCTCCGAGGCCGTCGAGGCCGAGATCGCGCGCATCAAGGGCGTGCTCTCCAATGCCAAGCTGGCCTGGATGTTCGAGAACTGTTTCCCCAACACGCTCGACACGACGGTGCGCTACCGCAAGGACGACAACGGCAAGGACGACACGGTGGTTTATACCGGCGACATCCATGCCATGTGGCTCCGTGACTCGGGTGCGCAGGTGTGGCCCTACCTCCAGCTGGCCAACAAGGACGAGCACCTGCGCAGTATGCTGGCCGGCGTGATCCGCCGCCAGTTCAAGTGCATCGAGCTCGATCCCTATGCCAATGCGTTCCTCGACCCCTACGACCCGAACCCCGACCATCAGTGGATGAGCGACCAGACCCAGATGCGCCCCGAACTGCACGAACGCAAGTGGGAGATCGACTCGTTGTGCTATCCGTTGCGTCTGGCCTATGAATACTGGCTGGTGACGGGTGACGATTCGGTGTTCGACGAACATTGGATGGCGGCCATCAGGAACATACTCAAGACCTTCCGCGAGCAGCAGCGCAAGGAGGGTGTCGGCCCCTATACGTTCATGCGTGTGACCGACCGCCAGCTCGATACGGTCTGCAACATGGGCAAGGGCAATCCGGTGAATCCCGTCGGGCTGATCGCTTCGGTATTCCGTCCCTCGGACGATGCGACGACGTTCCTCTTTCTCGTGCCTTCGAATTTCTTTGCCGTGACTTCGCTGCGCAAGGCTGCCGAAATCCTGACCGAAGTCAACGGACAGGCCGCGCTGGCTGCCGAGTGCACCGAGCTGGCTGCCGAGGTGGAGACGGCACTCAAGAAATACGCTACCTACAACCATCCCGAATACGGAACGATCTACGCCTTCGAGGTCGACGGTTACGGCAACCGCTTCCTGATGGACGACGCCAACGTGCCGAGCCTGCTGGCGATGCCCTACCTGGGCGACATGGACGTGAACGATCCGATCTACCAGAATACCCGCCGCTTCGTGTGGAGCGAGGCGAACCCCTACTTCTTCCGCGGTTCGGAGGGCGAAGGCATCGGCGGCCCGCATATCGGTTACGACATGGCCTGGCCGATGAGCATTATGATGAAGGCCTTTACCTCGCAGGACGATGCCGAGATCAAGCGCTGCGTAGAGATGCTGATGACTACCGATGCCGGGACGGGCTTCATGCACGAGTCGTTCAATGTGAACGACCCGACGGATTTCACCCGCTCGTGGTTCGCTTGGCAGAACACGCTGTTCGGCGAGCTGATCCTCAAGCTGGTGAACGAGGGTAAGGTCGACCTGCTGAACTCGATTACGGTAAAATAACAGGTTCGGTTTTTTTTCAGGAGGGCCGCGGGAATATCGCGGCTCTCCTGTCGTTTTTTTGCTATCTTTGTATCCGACTCAAATTATTATCATTATGAAGAAACGACTTCTGGCATTGTGCTGCGCATTGGCTGTGGCCGGTGCCGCTACGGCCAAGATCGTCGGTGCGACGTCGCCCGGCGGAAACCTCCGCCTGGAAATCGAGGTGGCTGACAAGATCAGTTATACCGTCTGGAGCGGCGCGGACAAAGTCCTCGATGCCTGTACGTTGTCGCTGATCCTGGACGACCGCACGCTGGGCGAGGCTCCCCGTCTGCGCAGCGTGAAACGCTCCTCGGCCGACGAGATGCTCGAACGCCGCAACCCGACCAAGGATGCCGTCGTCCGGAACTGCTATAATGCCGTGCAACTCAGGTTCGCCGGCGACTACGCAGTGGAGTTCCGCCTTTTCGACGACGGTGTGGCCTACCGCTTCGTCACCTCGCTGCCCGGCGAGGTCGAGGTGCTCGGCGAAGAGTGCCGGCTGGGACTGCCCGCCGGAAGCGAGGCGTGGCTCTCCGAGGTGAACGGTTTCCGTTCGATGTACGAGGAGCCTTACACTCGTGTGGCGATGTCCGGGTATGCCCCTTCGGACAAGATGAGCTACCTGCCCGTGCTGGTCGGGATGCCGGGGGGCAAGAAGCTCCTGCTGGCTGAGTCCGATGTACGGGACTACCCCTGCATGTTCGTCAGGAGCGACGGACGGGGCGGTTTCGAATCGCTTTTCCCGCGCGTGCCGAAGGAGTACGGCCCCGATGGCGACCGCAGCCTGAAGGTGCTCTCCGAAGAGCCCTTTATTGCCAGGACGCAGGGGACGCGCACTTTCCCGTGGCGCCTTGCCGTCGTGGCCGGGGAGGATGCCGACCTGATCGAAAACGAGCTGGTGTGGCTGCTGGCCGCCCCCGCTGCCGATACCGACTGGGAGTGGGTGAAGCCCGGGCTGGTGAGCTGGGACTGGTGGAACGGCATGCGCCTGTCGGGGGTCGATTTCCGTGCTGGGCGCAATACGGAGTCCTACCGTTACTACATTGACTTCGCAGCCAAATACGGCGTCCCTTATATTATCATGGACGAAGGCTGGTCGGCATCGACGACCGACGTATTCCGTCCCAATCCCGACCTCGACCTGCCCGGCCTGATCGCCTACGGCAAGGAGCGCAACGTGCAGATCGTGCTGTGGCTGACATGGCTCGCCGTCGAGAAGGACATGGAACGCCTTTTCATGACGCTCGAAGAGTGGGGCATCCCGGGCGTGAAGATCGACTTCATGGATCGCAGCGACCAGTGGATGGTCAACTATTACGAGCGCGTGACCAAGTGTGCGGCCGATCATCATATCTTCGTCGACTGGCACGGCTCCTATACTCCCAAGGGTCTTTTCCGCACCTACCCGAACCTGCTGACCTACGAGGCGGTGCTCGGCATGGAGCAGGGCGGCCGCTGCAAACCCGACAACAGCAATTACCTGCCTTTCATCCGCAATGCCGTCGGCCCCATGGACTTCACGCCGGGCGGGATGTTCTGCTCTCAGCCCGAGGATAACCGTTCGACGGGTTCGAACCCGATGGCCTCGGGGACGCGCGCCTACCAACTGGCGCTTTATGTCGTCTTCGAGAGCCCGTTGCAGATGATGGCCGACAACCCGGTCTATTATTACCGCGAACATCCCTGCACGGAGTTCATCGCCTCGGTGCCTACGACCTGGGACGAGCTGCGCGTGCTGCGTGCCCGGTGCGGCGAACAGGTCGTCATGGCGCGCCGCAAGGGCGACCGGTGGTTCATCGGGGGCATTACCAACAACCAGCCCTATTCCACCGAGGTCGCGCTCGATTTCCTGCCTGCCGGGCGCAGTTATACGATGACCTCGTTCGAGGACGGTGTGAATGCCGACCTGCAGGCCATGGACTACAAGAAACGTGAGCGGAAAGTCGATGCTTCGACCGTCGTGAAGATCGACATGGTTCGCAATGGCGGCTGGGCGGCCGTAATCGAATAGGCGTGCCCGGGCCGGAGTCCATCCGCGATCGGTAGGCGGACAGTGCCCGGATTTGCCGTAAAAAACGAAAGGAAATGCGTTATTCGCACTTCCTTTCGTTTTTTCGTTCCTGTGTTTTTCCTGGTGAGCCCGGGAGGGTTTCAGGCCTGCGGGGCATATTCCCGCATCCGGTACAGCTGGTCGCGCAGGCGAGGGGTGAAACCCGCCTCGCGGATGGCTTCGCGGATGCCCTCGGCGTCGAAACGGTTGTGCGCTCCGGCCGAGGAGACGACGTTTTCCTCGATCATGATCGACCCCATGTCGTTGGCGCCGCTGTGCAGGGCGGCTTGTGCCGTGGCCTTGCCCACGGTGAGCCACGAGGCCTGGATGTTGCGGATGTTGCACAATACGAGGCGGCTCACGGCGATGATACGCAGGTATTCCAGCGGCGAGAAGTGCGTCGTTACCCCCTGGCGTTCCAATTCGGTGCCCGTCGACCGGAAGATCCACGGGATGAATGCGATGAACCCGTACTTTCCTTCGGGGCAGCGGGCCTGCAGGTCGCGGATACGCAGCAGGTGGTCTACACGCTGGTGCGGGGTTTCGACATGGCCGTACATCATCGTTGCCGAGGTCGGCAGGCCGAGGCAGTGGGCCTCGTGCATCACGTCGAGCCACTTTTCGACCGACGGTTTGGCGGGTGATATGGCCCTGCGCACGACGGGGTCGAGGATTTCGGCGCCGGCGCCCGGCAGCGAGTCGAGCCCGGCTGCCATCAGGCGCCGCAGGGTCTCCAGCGTGGTCAGGCCGCTGATGCGGGCGATGTGCGCCACCTCGGGCGCACCCAGCGCATGCAGTCGCAGCGTGGGGTAGAGCGCTTTCAGGTCGGAGAACAGCCGCTCGTAGAAGTCGATTCCCAATTCGGGATGCAGGCCGCCCTGCAACAGCAGCTGGTCGCCGCCCAGCTCCAGCGTCCGGTCGATCTTCTCGCGGTATTCGGCCAGCGTGGTGACGAATGCCCGGTCTGTCTGGTGGGGCTTGCAGTGGAAATTGCAGAACCGGCAACCCGAAATGCAGACGTTGGTGATGTTGACATTGCGGTCGATCTGCCAGGTCACCACCTCAGGGTCGGGAACCACGGCGCGGCGCACCTCGTCGGCCACGAGCGCCAGCTCCTGCAACGGAGCCTGGTCGTAGAGCCGGTAGGCCTCCTCGCGTGAGAGCGGCTCCCTTCGCCGGCATTTGTCGTAGATGCGTTGCACGGCTATCGGTTTTTGCGGCGGGTGCTGCGGCGTACCTTCGGGCCGTCCTCGCGGGGTGCGGGGGCCACGGGGCGGCCGTTGTCTATCAGCAGCTCGAAATCGAGCTGGCGCTTCTGCAGGTCGGCACGTTTCACGCGGATGCGTACGGCGTCGCCCAGCGTCATGCGGCGACCCGTCGAGCGGCCGACGATCTCGTAGTTGGCTTCGTCGAACTGGAAGAAATCCCCTTCGATGTCGCGCAGGAACGACATGCCCTCGATGTGGGTTTCGTCCAGCTCGACATAGATGCCCCATTCGGTGAGCCCCGAAATGTGGCCGTCGAACTCCTCGCCGATACGCTCCTTCATGAATTCGACCATCTTGTACTTGATCGAGGCGCGTTCGGCCTCGGAGGCGATCACCTCGCGTTCCGAAGCGCGGGCGCACAGATCTTCGAGCGTCGTCTTGTCTGCCGCCTTCTCGCCTGCGAGGTAACGCGCCAGCAGGCGGTGCACCATCATGTCGGGATAGCGGCGGATGGGCGACGTGAAATGCGTATAGTAGGGGAATGCAAGGCCGTAGTGGCCGATGTTGTCGGTCGTGTAAAAGGCTTTTGCCATCGAACGCACGGCCATCGTCGACACGGCGTTCTCCTCGGTCGAACCTTTGATCTGGGCGAAGAGCTTGTTCAGCTCCTTGGCCACGGCCCGCCCGCCCGTGGCCTTGAAGATGTGCCCGAAGCGCAGGATGAACTGCCGGAAACGGTCGAGCTTCTCTTCGCTCGGCTTGTCGTGCACGCGGTAGACCATCGTGCGTTCCACGGTGCGCCCCTTGTCGGTCTTGCGCTTGCCGCAGAACTCGGCGACGCGGCGGTTTGCCAGCAGCATGAACTCCTCGATCATCTGGTTTGACTCCTTCTGTTCCTTGAAATAGACGCCGATGGGCTTCCCAGCCTCGTCGAGCTGGAATTTCACCTCCTCGCGGTCGAAGCTGATGGCCCCGTTTTTAAAACGTTCCTTGCGCAGCGCCTGGGCCAGCCGGTTGAGGGTCAGCACCTCTTCGGCGAAATCGCCCCGGCCCGTCTCGATGATCTCCTGCGCCTCGGCATAGGTGAACCGGCGGTCGGAGTAGATCACCGTCCGTCCGAACCATTCGTCGAGTATCTCCAACCCTTCGTTGATCGTGAATACCGCCGAGAAACAGAGGCTCGCCTCGTGCGGGCGTAGCGAGCAGAGCTCGTTCGACAACCGCTCGGGCAGCATCGGGACGGTGCGGTCTACCAGGTAGACCGACGTGCCGCGTTCTACGGCCTCGTCGTCGATCACCGAATGCGGGCGCACGTAGTGCGTCACGTCGGCGATATGCACGCCGATTTCCCATACGCCCTCCCCGACCTTGCGTACCGAAAGCGCGTCGTCGAAGTCCTTGGCGTCGGCCGGGTCGACCGTGAAGGTCGTCACATTGCGGAAATCGCGGCGCCGGGCGATCTCCTTGGCCGTAATCCGGCCGTCGATACCCTCCGCCGCCTGTTCGATCTCGGGCTCGAAGCGGTAGGGCAGTTCGTATTCGGCCAGGATGGCGTGCATCTCGGTGTCGTTGTTGCCCGCCATGCCCAGCCGCTCGATCAGTTCGCCCACGGGGCTCTTGCTCCCTTCGGCCCAGTCGGCGATGCGCACGACGACCTTTTCGCCGTCCTTCACGTCGGGGTACAGCCGTTTGGAGAGGTAGATGTCCATCGGCATACGGCGCGAATCCGCCCGTACGAATATCTGGTGTGCCCCTACTTCGGCGATGCCGACATAGGGTTTGCGGCTGCGTTCGACGATGCGCGTGATTTCGCCCTCCATCTTCCCGTCGCGGCCGCGGTGCATGACGACCACCTCCACGCGGTCGCCGTTCAGGGCGTTGGCCGTGTTGCGCTGGTTGACGAAGATATCTTTCTCCTCACCTTCGACGCGCACGTAGATCGACCCCGTGGCCGTCATGTCCGCCACGCCTTCGAAGTGGGGCAGGTGCTTGTGCGTGAGGCGGTATTTCTCGCGTGCGCACTCCTCGACGATGCCTTCGTCGTGCAGCCGTCCCAGGATCTCGAATGTTTCGCGGCGCCCCTCTTTCGTGGCGCCTCCCGAGGCCGAAGCCAGGTGCTTGAGCGAGAATTTATTGTTGGGGAACTCCCGGAAAAGGCTCAGGATGACTGCCGCCCTGTCGGTGTTCTTCGCACCCTTTGCCGGGCGCTTTTTTTGTGTTTGCTTTTTCATTTCTTCAGAATTTGCAGGGCAAGGCGCTTCATGAAGCCGATGCCCACGTTGATAGCCCCTTCGTCGGGGTTGAATGTCGCCGTGTGGGGGCGTCCTGCCGCGGCGCCTACGCCCAGCCGGTAGAACAGCGACGGGTATTTGGTACAGTAAAAGCCGAAATCTTCGGCCGTGGTGCGCAGCGGGAGCATCTCGACCTGCAGTTTCTCCTCGCGGGCCAGTGCCGCGGCCTGTTTCACGAGGTGTTCGTCGTTGACCACGCAGGGGTAACCGTGGCTGATGTCGACGGCGATCCGCACCCCCAGGCGCTTGTCTATCTCGGCGGCGATGTTGCGAATGCGCTGGTGGATGATTTCGCGTTCACGCTCGTCGAACGTGCGCAGCGTCCCCTCCAGGTAGACCTCGTCGGGGACGATGTTCGTGGCACCTCCGGCCTCTATGCGTCCGATCGAGAGCACGCACTCCTCGTGGTTGAGCGCGATGAGCCGCGTCACGAACTCCGCGGCGGCCGCCACGGGGTCTTTAAGCTGCGGGCGCATGGCGCCGTGCCCGCCCGTGCCGTGTACCGAGAAGCGCAGTTCGTCGCTGGAGGCCATGTATTTCCCGGCGCGGAATCCCAGCGTCCCGACCTCCAGTTGCGGCTCGACGTGCTCGCCCACCACGGCACGCACCTCGTACCCGTCGAACGGGTTTTCGGCCAGCACCAGCGACGCACCGCCCGGGTTGCACTCCTCGCCCGGCTGGAACAGCCCGAAGAGCGTGCCGCGGAAGTCGGGTTCGGCGGCGAGCTGCTGCAATACCCCGAAAAGTACCGCCGCGTGCATGTCGTGGCCGCAGGCGTGCATGACGCCGGGGGTGCACGACCGCCAGCCGATGTCGTTCTGTTCGGTGATCGGCAGGGCGTCGATGTCGGCGCGCAGTACTACGGCGCGGCGTTTGGGATCGGCTTTCCCGCGTCCTTCGATCCAGGCCAGCACGCCCGTTCGGGCGATGGGACGGTGCTCGATGCCCAGCTCCGTGAGCCGGTCGGCGATGAAGGCTGCCGTGTCGTGTTCTTTGAACGACAGTTCGGGGTGTGCATGCAGGTGGCGGCGGAATTCTGTGGGATTCATTCGTGTCGTTTAAAATATCGCTTTTGCAATCTTTATGATGTTGTCGGCCTTGCCCATCGGGTAGTAGTGCAGGACGGGGACGCCCGCTTCGACCAGCTCCCGGCTCTGGGCGACGGCCCACTCGGTTCCGATTTCGCGGACGGCCTTCGGGTCGTCTGCGTGGCGCAGCACCTCGCGCCCGAGTTCCTCGGGAATATGGCAGCCGAAGGTCTGGGGCAGTAGTGTCAGGTGGCGCACCGTCGATAACGGCTTGATGCCCGGGATGATCGGGACGGTGATGCCGGCCTCACGGCACCGGCGCACGTAGTCGAAGAACCGCGCGTTGTCGTAGAAAAGCTGCGTGACGACGTATTCTGCCCCGGCGTCGACCTTCGCCTTGAGGCAGGCGATGTCGGCCTCGGGCGAGGCGGCCTCCTCGTGCATCTCCGGGTAACCCGCCACGCCGATCGAGAATTTCGAGTGGTGGCACTCCTCGACCTCGCCGTCGACGAACTGGCCGCGGTTCATGGCCGCGATCTGCCGCACGAGGTCAACGGCATGCGTATGTCCCTGCGGGTGGGGCATGAAGAACTTTTCGTTCTGCGACTTGTCGCCGCGCAGCGCCAGTACGTTGTGCAGGCCGAGGAAATCGAGGTCGATCAGCGCATCCTCGATGTCGTATTTCGACTGCCCGCCGCAGATCAGGTGCGGCACGACTTCCACGCCGTATTTCTTCTGGATGGCGGCCGAGATGCCTACCGTGCCGGGGCGGCGGCGCACGACGTGCCATTCGACGCTGCCGTCGGGGCGCACCGCCTGCTTGATGCCTTCGCGGTGGAACGTCACGTTGATGTAAGCCGGGTCGAAGCCGATCAGCCGGTCGATGCTTCCGAAGACGCCGCAGCAGCCGTCTCCCTTGAGCGGCGGCAGCAGTTCGAAGGCAAAGCGCGTACGGCGTTCCGAAATGGCTTTATTGATGATGTCTACGACATTCATGGGGTTTAGATATTATGCGGTATGAGTTTTTTGACCAGTTCGACATCAAGCCCGCGGCGCCGGGCATAGTCGAGCAGTTGTTCGGTGTCGACCGTGCCGACCGAGAAGTAGTCCGCGTCGGCCAGCAGCAGTCCGCAGAGTGCCTCCCCGGGATCGACCATGTAATTTTCCGTGAGTTTCATGCCCGTGGTCAGCTCAGCCGCCAGCAGGTCGAAGACCTCGCGCTTGAGCGAATGGTCGGGTGACGCCGGGTAGCCGAACGCCATCCTGCGGCCGCGGTATTCGCCGCGGATGACCTGCCGGGGAGTGGGCGCTTCGCCGGTTTCGTAGCCCCACATCTGCCGCCGCACGAACGAGTGCACGGCTTCGGCGAACGCCTCGGTCAGGCGGTCAGCCAGCAGCTTGGCCATGATGGCGTTGTAGTCGTCGCCCGCAGCGCGGAATTTTTCGCACAGCTCCTTCAGCCCGATGCCCGCCGTCACGGCGAAGCAGCCGATCCAATCGCCTTTGGGGGCGATGAAATCCGCCAGCGAGAGGTTGTCCTGCCCGCGGGTCTGGTTGCGGAGCATCGCCAGGCGGTGTTCGCGGCCCTTGGGGTCTGTGATCCAGATGTCGTCGCCCTCGGAACGCGCCGGGAAGATGCCTACGGCGGCCTGCAGCGTGAGCAGTCGCTCGTCGCGGATACGTGCCAGCAGCGCCTGCGCGTCGGCGAATACCTTGCGGGCCTCCTCCCCCTTTTCGGGGTGGTCGAGGATCTCGGGGTAACGCCCTTTCAGCCCCCATGCCGGGAAAAAGAAGTTCCAGTCGATGTAGGGCTCGGCATCGGCCACGTCGAAATCGGGGAAGACCATCCGTCCGGGGTGCGCCGGTATGACGGGACGGTGCAGTGTGGCACCCTTGCGGGCTTTGCGCGCCTCGACGATCGGGATCAGGTTGCGCGTGCGCTCGGCGTGCTCGTATTCGCTCCGCATGGCCTGCTGTCCGGTGAGGACTTTGTCGGCGTAAAGCGCCCCGTCGGAGCCCAGCAGTTGTGCCAGTATCTGGCTGTTGCGGCTGGCGTTGGGCGAATGGACAACCACGCCCGCGTAGACCGGGGCGATCTTCACCGCCGTGTGCAGGTCGGAGGTCGTCGCCCCGCCGATGATGACCGGGATGCGCAGGGCGCGGCGTTCCAGCTCCTCGCAGACATGCGCCATCTCGTCGAGCGACGGGGTGATCAGCCCGCTCAGGCAGATGCAGTCGGCGCCCCACGCCACCGCCTCGTCGACGATGCGCTGCGACTCGACCATCACCCCCAGATCCTTTATTTCGTATCCGTTGCAGGCCATCACGACCGCCACGATATTCTTTCCGATGTCGTGCACGTCGCCTTTCACGGTGGCGATCAGCACCTTGCCCGCGCGGTTCGACACCCCGGCCGCCCCCTGCTCAATGTAGGGCGTAAGCGCCGCCACGGCGCGCTTCATCACGCGGGCGGTTTTCACGACCTGCGGCAGGAACATCTTGCCTTCGCCGAAGAGCGTGCCGACATGCTCCATGGCGGGCATCAGCAGCGTGTCGATCACGGCCATCGGGCTGCCCAGGGTTTCGTAACCCTCCAGCGCATCCTGCTCGATGAAATCCGCCACGCCTTTGAGCATTGCGTGGCCGATGCGCTCGCCGAGCGTCCCCGCGCGCCATGCGTCGGGAGCTTGGGGCTGCGTCTGGGCAACCGTGCGCACTTGCTGGGCATATTCGGTGAGCCGTTCGGCAGCGTCCGGACGCCGGCAGAGGATCACGTCCTCGACCCGTTCGAGCAGTTCGGGCTCTATCTCGCTGTAAACCCGCACCATCTGCGGGTTGACGATGCCCATGTCCATCCCGGCACGGATGGCGTGGTAGAGGAACGCCGAGTGCATCGCCTCGCGCACGGCGTTGTTGCCGCGGAAGGCGAACGAGAGGTTCGACACGCCGCCCGAGACCTTGGCATGGGGCAGGTTGTGCTTGATCCAGCGCGTGGCGTCGATAAAGGCTTTGGCATAGCTGTCGTGCTCGGGGATTCCCGTCGCCACGGCCAGCACGTTGGGGTCGAAGATGATGTCCTCGGCAGGGAATCCCGCATCGGTGAGCAGTTTGTAGGCGCGTGAGGCCACCTCCGTCTTACGTTCGTAGGTGTCGGCCTGTCCCCGCTCGTCGAAGAGCATCACCACGGCGGCCGCACCGTAGCGGTGTATCTCCTGCGCGCGGCGCAGGAATTCGGCTTCGCCCTCCTTGAGCGATATGGAGTTCACGACGGCCTTGCCCTGTGTGACCTGCAACCCGGCCACGAGCACCTCCCATTTCGACGAGTCGATCATCGCCGGCACGCGGGCTATCTCGGGTTCCGACGCCATCAGGTTGAGGAACGTGCGCATGGCCTCCGCACCGTCGATCAGCCCGTCGTCCATGCAGACGTCGACGATCTGTGCCCCGGCGTCGACCTGGGCGCGGGCGACGGAGAGCGCCTCCTCGTAGTTGCCTTCGCGGATCAGCCGCGCGAATTTGGCCGAGCCTGCGACGTTGGTGCGTTCGCCGACGTTCACGAAATTGGCTTCGGGGACGATGCGCAGCGGTTCGAGGCCGCTCAGCGTCGTGACATGTTTGGGTGCCGGCACGGGGCGCGGGGCGTAGTTCCCTGCGATCTTCGCCAGCTCGAAGATATGTGCTGGCGTGGTGCCGCAGCATCCGCCGACGATGTTTACCAGCCCGCGGCGCATGTATTCGCCGACGTCGCGGGCGAACATCTCGGGTGTTTCGTCGTAGCCGCCCATGACATTGGGGAGCCCAGCGTTGGGGTGTGCCGAGATGCGGAATTCGGCCACCGCGGCCAGCCGTTCGAGGTAGGGCATCAGTTGTCGGGCGCCATAGGCGCAGTTGAAGCCGACGGAGAGGAGCCGCGCATGCGATACCGAGGCGTAGAGAGCCTCGACGGTCTGTCCCGAGAGGGTGCGGCCGCTGGCGTCGGCCAGCGTGCCCGAGACCATGACGGGGATTGCGCGTCCGAGCTGTGCGGCCAGCGTGTCGATGGCGTAGAGGGCGGCCTTGGCGTTGAGCGTGTCGAAAACGGTTTCGACCAGCAGGATATCCGCGCCGCCGTCCACGAGGCCGCGCGCCTGGTCGGTGTAGGCTTCGGCCAGCTGTGTGAAGGTCACCTCGCGGGCTGCGGGGTTCCCGACGTCGGCCGACATCGAGGCCGTGCGGTTGGTCGGGCCCATCGAGCCCGCCACGAAACGGGGTTTGAGCGGGTTGCGGGCCGTGAATTCGTCGGCTGCGCTGCGTGCCACCCCGGCCGCCGCACGCGAAATCTCATAGGCGTATGCCTCCAGCCCGTAGTCGGCCAGCGACACGGCGTTGGCGTTGAAAGAGTCGGTCTCGATGATGTCGGCGCCCGCCTGCAGGTATTTTACGTGTATTTCGCGCACCGCCCCGGGGCGTGTCACCGCCAGCAGGTCGTTGCAGCCTTTGAGCAGTACGTTCCAGTCGCGGAACCGTTCGCCGCGGTAATCCTCCTCCGTGAATCCGTACTGCTGCACCATGGTGCCGAAGCCGCCGTCGAGCAGCAGGATGCGGGATTCGAGCGCCTCGTATAACTTGTTTGCCATTTACTTTCCGATGATTTCTATTTCGAAGAGTTTGCTCCAGTTCTTGCCGGTCACGAAGATGCGCTTCCCGGCGGCATCGTATGCGATGCCGTTCAGTACGTCGGTCGTGGGCGTAACCTCCTCGTCGGGCAACAGTCCCGTGAGGTCTACGACCCCTTCGACCACGCCCGTCGCCGGGTCAATAATGACGATCTGGTCGGTCGTGTAGACGTTGGCCCACAACTTGCCGTCGATCCACTCCAGCTCGTTGAGGAAATTGATCGCCATGCCTTTGAGCGTCACCGTCGTGCGTTTCTCGCGTTTGAACGTCGCAGGGTCGAGCGTGTAGATATTGGCCGTGCCGTCCGACATGTAGAGCTTTTGCCCGTCGGTGGTCAGTCCCCAGCCTTCGCCGGGGTAGCGGAACTCCTTGATTTTCTTGCCTGTTTTCAGGTCGTAGACATAGGCTTTGTTCGATTGCCACGTGAGCTGGTACAACTTGCCGTCGAGCAGCGTGATCCCTTCGCCGAAATCCTCCTGCGGCAGCCGTGCGAACACCTCCGTGCGCCCGGTTTCGAGGTCGAGGGTCTGCACGACCGATTCGCCGTGCTCTCCGGTGCCTTCCCACAGCATGCCGTCGGCGAATTGCAGCCCCTGCGTATAACTGGTCGTCGGGTGAGGATATACCGCGCGGACGCTGTACGTGTATTCTTTCGGCGCGACAGGAGCCTCGGGGCGTTTGGCACGGGCCTGATTTCCGCCGCACGACGCGAGCAGCAGGCCGAATAACAGAACGCTTGCGAACTTTTTCATTTTCTCTTTTTGAACATCGGATGCAAAGATACGAAAAACCCGGCATATGACGAATTTTTTGCCTATCTTTGCACAAACCTTGCGTCCCTTATGAGTAAAATATTTCCCAGGTTCTTTCTGCCTTTACTCGCTGCTGCATTCATCGTGGCTTGTATCCGTATCCCGAAACAACCGCAGACGACCGATCCCGACACCACGCCGCTGACTTACCGTTTCGACGGCGGTGCCGACCTGACCGCACTGTTCACCCTTCAGGCATCTTATATCGCTGCCGACGGACGGACACAGACCGAGCAGATCGCTTCGCTGCCGTGGGCGAAAGAGGTCGGTGTGTCCGCCCCTTTCGGTGCCCGTCTCGACGTCAGGTTCCGGAAAAAGGCCGACTATCCCCGGCAGGACGTATATGCTGTCGGTTTTTCGGGCGGAATCGACTGTGCCTCCGCGAATGCGGCGATTCCCCCCCCCCCTCGGCCTGAGCCGTGCCGGGGGTGCCGGCAATATCGTACGGCTGCGGTTCTCGCTTCCGGACGGGGTGTCCCCGGACGACGTTTCGCTGCGCTTCGCACCCCTCAAATACGACAAACATTTCGCGTTTACATTTACCTGCGACGATTCCTATGTCACGGCTTACTCCCTCGTCTGGAGCTTGATCAATGCCAGGTGGATCGACGACCGGGAATTCCGCCATTTGGACGGCATCCCCACCTCGGGTTATGTCCCTGACCATGCGCTTGTGATGACCGACGGCTGCGGCAACGACCGCCGCTTCGGGTTCAGCTGTTCCGTTTGGCCTACCTGGGGCAGGGCGGATGATCCCGCCAATACCTATGTCAAAGACCTTGTCCGGACAGGTGCCAACAGCATGTATATTTCGTGGGAAGAGTTGCGCCTGCTCTCCGATTTCGGCGTTTCGATGCTTTTCCACAACGTCGACGAGCGGGTTTACGGCAAGGCCGACCCGGCGCTGATCGCGCAGGGTTTCCGCGACGACTACGACAAAGTCTGTGAAAAACTCGGGCTGCGGATGAAAGTACTGGGGCTTCCCGACGGTAACGAGGCCTATGCCGAGGCGGCGCAGCAATCCGATCTGATCCATTTTACCCGCAACTCCCTCGCGTGGCAGACCCGCATTTATTTGCACACGTGCGGCGATTTGCGCAAAGGGCAGACCTACGGTGGCGGCAACAATTCCGATCCCGATAAAAAACTGGCCGAGTTGGCCGAACAGGCGGTTTCCGGCAACCCGTATTGGGTCGGACTTACGATCCACCGCGGCGACAGGAGCTATGCGGAGATGCTCGAAAAGGTTTACCGCCTTTATGGCAAAGCCGGCAGCGACGCGCTCTGGGTCGCTTCGTGGGACGAGGTTTACGAATATGTCGCCATGCGCGAAGGTGCCCGGATCCGCAAAGACACCGAGGGGCGTACGGTGACGTTCGAAATCGAAATGCCCGTGGACGAAAGCTTTTGGTTCCGCGATATTTCGCTTTTGGTCGACGGCCTCGGCGGCGATTGCGGCGTGGAGCCTTTGTCGGACAACATCGTCGGGCTGGCGCGTGCCCCGCGCGGCGGCGGGATGCTGGTCAACGTGAATTTCAATCCCCGGCTTCCGGCGCTGGCCGAAAAGTATACGGCAGTCTACGAACGCGAGTACACCGACGCGGCGCTCGCCGATGCCCGCTATTTCGTCTCTCAGTTGCTGCCGTCGCTCGCGGCGCCGTTTGAACAACGGCTCGGTGCCGTCGTCGCACCGTCGCAGGGCGAGCTCGCCGCAGGACGCATCGAAGCTTACCTCGCCCAGATGGACGGGTATGCTGTTACCGTGCAGCGCGACCTGCCTGCCGCAGAATAGGCTGGTACACATATATTTTAGAAAAAATTGTTGCTTTCTCGGTGAAAATCGCTATCTTTGCAACCCGATTTCGGAACGGAAAATAGGATAACAACAATATAGCAACCATTCATTATGAAGATCGTAAGAGAACAACGCGAAGAAAACAACTCGCTGCTCCGGGTGACGGTGGGCGAGGAGGATTACGGCCAGGCCGTCGAGAAGGAGCTGCGCGAGTACAAGCGCAAGGCCAATATCCCCGGTTTCCGTCCCGGCATGGTGCCCATGGGCCTTGTCAAGAAGATGTACGGCAAGGGCGTGCTGGCCGAACAGTCGTACCGCACGGCGTCGAACGCCGTGTTCGAATATCTCCAGAAGGAGAAGATCGACTACCTGGGCGACGTGATCCCTTCGGAGGAGCAGGGCGATTTCGATTTCGAAAACGGCAAGGAGTTCGATTTCGTGTTCGAGATCGGCGAGGCTCCCGAGATCAAACTCGATCTTTCGGACAAGGATAAAGTGACCTACCACAAGATCAAGGTCGACAAGAAGATGCACGACGACTACCGTGCCAACTACCTGCGCCGTTTCGGCCGCCTGGCCGATGCCGACGAGGTGACCTCGGACGAGGCGCTGTCCGTAACGCTCGACAACGGCGAGATGAACGTGGCCGACGCTTATGTCGGGTTGATCTCGATGTCGGAAGAAGAGCGCAAGCCGTTCATCGGCAAGAAGGTGGGCTTCAAGACCACGGTCAACGTCAACGAACTTTACAAGAACCCGTCGCAGCGCGCCGCCGTGCTGCAGGTCAAGGAGGACGAGCTGGAGGGCATCAATCCCGAATTCTCGCTGGAGATCACCAAGATCCGCAAGTTCGCCGAACCGGAGCTGAACGAGGAGTTCTTCAAGATGGCATTCCCCGCAGGCGAGGTTGCCGACCAGGCCGGGCTGGATAAGTTCATCGACGCACAAATCGGGCAGGAGCTCCGCCGCGAAAGCGATTACCTCTTCACGCTCCAGCTGCGTGACTACCTCGTGAAGAAGGCCGCGCTGAAGATGCCCGAGAAATTCCTCAAGCGCTGGCTCTTCACCATCAACGAAGGCAAGTTCTCGATGGAGGATATCGACAAGGATTTCGGCCAGTTCCTCAAGATGTTCACGTGGAACTACCTCCAGAAGCATTTCATCAAGCAGGACAACCTCTCCGTGAGCAAGGAGGAGGCGCTTGCTGAGGCCAAGTCGCTGGCCGCCGCGCAGTTCGCGCAGTACGGCATGCCGTCGGCGCCCGAGGACATGCTCGCCGGCTATGCCGAGAAGATCCTCGCCGACAAGGATCAGGGCCAGAAGATCTACGAGAAACTCTACGAGACGAAGGTCGTGGAAGATGTGAAATCGAAGATCAAGGTGACGGAAAAGGCCGTATCTGCGGAGGATTTCGCTAAATTGGCCCAGGCACTTTAGTATTTGCGGAAAAAATCTTATCTTTGGACTTTGCAGGCGTGATGTTTGCAAAGTCCTTTTGTTTGATGAAAACTCTTCACAATATGTCAGAATTTGAAAAATACGCACGGAACCATTGCGGTATCAGTTCGCTGAAACTGCATGACTTCCAGTCGGTCAGCGCATCGTATGTGTCGCCGACGATCATCGAGGAGCGTCAGCTGAACATCGCAACGATGGATGTCTTTTCGCGCCTGATGATGGATCGCATCATCTTCCTCGGCGCGCCGATCTACGACGACGCGGCCAATATCATCCAGGCACAGTTGCTTTTCCTCGAATCGGTCGATCCCGAAAAGGACATACAGATATATATTAATTCACCCGGCGGGTCGGTTTCGGCCGGATTGGGTATTTACGACACCATGCAGCTCGTCAATTCCGACGTGGCGACCATCTGCACCGGGCTGGCGGCCTCGATGGGAGCCGTGCTCCTGACTGCCGGCGCCAAGGGCAAGCGCTCGGCGCTGCCCCATTCGCGGGTGATGATCCACCAGCCGCTGGGCGGGGCGCAGGGACAGGCGTCGGACATCGAGATCACGGCGCGCGAGATCATGAAAACCAAGCGTGAGCTGTACGAGATACTCGCGGCGCATTCGGGCGTCTCGGTCAGGAAGATCGAAAAGGACGCCGACCGCGATTACTGGCTTTCGGCCCGCGAGGCGAAGGAGTACGGGCTGATCGACGAGGTACTTTCAAAACGCGTGAAGTGATGGCACAGAATAAGAACAACAATAACCATCGGGGCGGAACGGGCGGCGACAGCTGCTCGTTCTGCGGTGCCAAGCGCGGGGATGTGGAGATCATGTTCCAGGGCGTGGACGGTGCCAATATCTGCAACAAATGTATCGAGAACGGCTATAAGATCATCGTTGAGAACGACGTGGCCTCGGAGCAGCGGCGTGCCGCTGCGGCACCTTTCAAGATGGAGGAGTTGCTCAAGCCGGCGCAGATCAAGGAGTTCCTCGACCAGTATGTCATCGGGCAGGACGACGCCAAGCGTTATATGTCGGTAGCGGTCTACAACCACTACAAACGGCTGCTCTACGCCCCCAAGGACGACGACATCGAGCTCGACAAGTCGAACATCATCCTCGTGGGGCCCACCGGTACGGGCAAGACGCTCATGGCGCGCACGATCGCCAGGTTGCTCAAGGTGCCTTTCACGATCGTCGACGCCACCGTGCTGACCGAGGCTGGCTATGTGGGCGAGGATGTCGAGAGCATCCTTTCGCGGCTGCTTCAGGTTGCCGACTACGACGTGGTACAGGCCGAGCGGGGCATCGTTTTCATCGACGAGATCGACAAGATCGCGCGCAAGGGCGACAACCCCTCCATCACGCGCGACGTCTCGGGCGAAGGCGTGCAGCAGGCGCTGCTTAAAATACTCGAGGGCACGGTGGTGAACGTGCCGCCCCAGGGCGGGCGCAAACACCCCGAGCAGAAGTTCATCCAGGTCGACACGCGCAATATCCTCTTCATCTGCGGCGGAGCGTTCGACGGCGTGGAGAAGAAGATCGCCCAGCGCCTGAACACCCGCGCCATGGGATACGGGCGTCTGAATGCCGACCGGATCGACCGCGGCAACCTGATGCAGTACATCACGCCGCAGGATCTCAAGTCCTTCGGGCTGATTCCCGAACTGGTGGGCCGTCTCCCGGTGCTGACCTACATGCAGCCGCTTTCGCGCGAGGCGCTGCGCTCGATCCTCACCGAGCCGAAGAATGCCATCGTCAAGCAGTACAAGCGCCTGTTCGAGCTGGACGGCGTGAAGCTCTCGTTCGACGAGGCGGTGCTGGACTACATCGTCGACAAGGCCGTCGAATTCAAGCTCGGCGCCCGCGGCCTGCGCTCGATCTGCGAGGCGATCATGATGGATACGATGTTCGACATTCCCTCGACGGATGCTCGGAAATTTACCGTCACTTTGCCTTATGCAAAGAAAAAGATAGAAAAAGCAAATATTTTGGAGTTAAAACAGGTTGGATAATATCTTTTTTATTACTTTTGCAACGAGAACCTTAAGACAAAACCATAAAACCACAGACTGATATGTCATCTACCAATTCCAAACTGACCCGTGTGGCCGACAATATCCGTATCCTTTCGGCCGCCATGGTCGAGAAAGCCAAATCGGGGCATCCCGGCGGCGCCATGGGCGGCGCCGACTTCGTGACGGTGCTCTATACCGAATTCCTGCGCTACGATCCCGACAACATGGCTTATCCCTACCGCGACCGTTTCTTCCTCGATCCGGGGCATATGTCGCCGATGCTCTACTCGGTGCTGTCGCTGGCTGGATACTATACGACCGAAGACCTGCAATCGCTGCGCCAGTGGGGTAGCGTGACGCCCGGCCACCCCGAGGTGGACGTGATGCGCGGTGTGGAGAATACCTCCGGCCCGCTCGGACAGGGACATGCCATGGCGCTGGGCGCTGCCATCGCGGAGCGGTTCATGGCGGCCCGCTTCGGCGAGTGGATGGCGCACAAGACCTACGCCTATATCTCCGACGGCGCCGTCGAGGAGGAGATCTCGCAGGGCGTGGGACGCATCGCAGGGCATCTGGGGTTGAGCAACTTCATCATGTACTACGATTCGAACAACATTCAGCTCTCGACCAAGGTCGATGAGGTGGACACCGAGAACGTGGCCATGAAATACGAAGCCTGGGGCTGGAACGTACTGTCGGTCGACGGGCACAATATCAATGAAATCCGCGAGGCGCTCGTGGCGGCCAATTCCGAAACGGAACGCCCGACGCTCATCATCGGCCATACGGTCATGGGCAAGGGGGCCCGCGCTACCGACGGCGGAAGCTTCGAGGACAAGGTGTCGACCCACGGGCAGCCGCTTACGGCGGCTGGCGCCGATTTCGCCGCCACGGTGAAAAACCTCGGGGGCGATCCCGAAAACCCGTTCTCCGTGTTCGACGAGAGCCGCGAGGCCTTCGCCGAGCGCCGCGAAGCGCTCCGTGCATGGGCTGCCCGCCAGGCCGGAGTCGAGAAGACGTGGCGCGGCGAGCACGGCGAGCTGGCTCGCAAGCTCGACATGTTCCTTTCGGGGCGCCTGCCCGAGATCGACTATAAGTCCATCGAGGTAAAGGCCGGCGTTGCGACGCGGGCGGCATCGGCCACGGTGCTGGGCGTCTTTGCCGAGAAGATCGAAAATATGATCGTGGCTTCGGCCGACCTCTCCAATTCGGACAAGACCGACGGTTTCCTCAAGAAGACCAAGGCTTTCACGAAGGGCGATTTCAGCGGCAAGTTCTTCCAGGCGGGCGTCTCGGAGCTGACGATGGCCTGCGTGGCGAACGGCATGGCGCTGCACGGGGGCGTGATCCCGGCCTGCGGCACCTTCTTTGTTTTTTCGGACTACATGAAACCCGCCGTGCGCCTTTCCGCGCTGATGCGCCTGCACGTGATCTATGTCTGGACACACGACTCGTTCCGCGTGGGCGAGGATGGCCCGACGCACCAGCCCGTCGAACATGAGGCGCAGATACGCCTGATGGAGCATCTGAAGAACCATCACGACGAGCGTTCGATGCTTGTGCTGCGTCCTGCCGACGGCGACGAGACGGTCATGGCCTGGAAACTGGCCGTCGAGGAGCATCGCCCCGTGGCGCTCGTGCTCTCGCGCCAGAACATCAAGACGCTGCCGGCATTGGGTACGAGCCGCCGCGAAGAGGCCGCGCAGGTTTCGAAGGGCGGTTACGTGGTGATGGATTCGGCTAAACCCGAGGTCGTCATGGTGGCTACCGGCTCGGAGGTCGCTACGCTTGTCGAAGGGGCCGAATTGCTTGCTGCCGAAGGTATTTCGGTGCGCGTGGTGAATGTCCCGAGCGAGGGCCTGTTCCGTGACCAGCCCAAATCCTATCAGGAGGGCATCCTGCCTGCCGGCGTCGTCCGCTATGGCCTGACATCGGGACTTCCGGTGAACCTGCTCGGGCTGGTGGGCGAGAAGGGCATGATTCACGGCCTCGACCACTTCGGCTGGTCGGCTCCCTACACGGTGCTCGACGAGAAGTTCGGCTATAATGGTGCCACGGTGGCGGCCGAGGTCAAGAAATTGCTCGGCAGATAATCGTCCGGGTTCCCTGCGCCCGAATAATACACAATGGACAAGGCCCCGAAATCATATTCGGGGCCTTGTTTGCAAGGCGGTTGTCGCACCGGAATTCCGCAGTCTGGAACCTGCCTGGATCGTTTCTGTCGGGCGCAGCCCGGAATCGGTGCCTGTCCGGGTTTTGCCGGGCAATGCCCTATTGCATGTAGAGTGTGACCCGGTCGTAGTATTGCCCGTCGATGAAAAGTTCGCCTGTCAGCCTGCCCCGGCGGATGTATACGTTGCGCAGTTCGCGCGGGTAATCGGCCCGCCCGTAGCTGATGTAGATTTTGTCGTCGTAGGCGTCCCACTGGATGTTGAGCGTGTCGAGGTAACGCCCCGTGTCGGCGTAGCGGAGCTCGTCGGTGCCGAAGCCGTCCGCCCCGAAATAGACATAGCTTTCCAGGGGGATGCGCCCGTCCTGGTAGAATCCCAGGTCGCCCGCCCAGACTCTCCCCGAGAGGGTGTCGTACAGCTCGTCGTCATCGCTGTCGCAGCCTGTGAAGGCCACGGGGGCGCACAGGAGCAGTGCGGCGAGGAAAAATCTTTTCATATACGGAGTGTTAAGAATTGTCGGATGCAAAGGTATGTTTTTTTTGCATATTGTGAAAATCCTGCGTATCTTTGCAGTCCCGTCTGTCAAGCGGGAAAATGTGGAAAGATTTGACTGATTGCAACCACAGTAAAAAATTGCTAAAACAGCTTATTTTTTATTCCAACAGCCAATTTTTCCCATTTTATACGTTTAACCATTAAAAATGTATGAAAATGGGCTTTTTGTTTACATCGGAGTCGGTGTCCGAGGGGCACCCCGATAAAGTTTCAGACCAGATTTCCGACGCCATCCTCGACGAATTCCTGCGTCGTGATGCCAATTCGAAGGTCGCCTGCGAAACGCTGTGCACCACCGGACTGGTGGTCGTGGCGGGTGAGGTGCGCTCGGATGCGTATGTCGACGTGCAGGGCGTGGCGCGCCGCGTCATCAACCGCATCGGCTACACGAAGAGCGAGTATCAGTTCGACTGCAATTCGTGCGGTATCCTGTCGGCCATCCACGAGCAGTCGTCCGACATCAACCAGGGCGTCGTGCGTGCCGCCGAGGAAGACCAGGGCGCCGGCGACCAGGGCATCATGTTCGGTTATGCCTGCAACGAGACCCGCGAGATGATGCCTGCGACGCTGATCCTCTCGCACGTCATCCTCAAGGAGCTGGCCGTCATCCGCCGTGAAGGCGAGGTGATGACTTACCTGCGCCCCGACTCGAAGTCGCAGGTGACGATCGAGTACGACGAGCGGACGAACAAACCGCTGCGCGTGCACACCATCGTGGTGTCGACGCAGCACGACGAGTTTATACTGCCCGGCAACGGCCTCACGGAGAAAGAGGCCGAGGAGCGGATGCAGGAGCGCATCCGCGAGGATGTGCGCACGATCCTCATCCCGCGCGTCAAGGCGCGCCTGGAGCGGGCCGGCGACAAGCTGGCCGGTCTGATCGGCGACGATTACATCCTGCACGTGAATCCCACGGGCAAATTCGTGATCGGCGGCCCCCACGGCGATACCGGCCTCACGGGGCGCAAGATCATCGTCGATACCTACGGCGGCCGCGGCGCACACGGCGGCGGCGCTTTCTCGGGCAAGGATTCGTCGAAGGTAGACCGCTCGGCGGCCTATGCTGCCCGGCATATCGCCAAGAACCTGGTGGCGGCAGGCGTCGCCGACGAAGTGCTCGTCGAGTTGTCCTACGCCATCGGCATCGCCCAGCCGCTGTCGATCTACGTCGACACGTACCGTTCGCCCCGCCCCGCGGCGCTGGAGGGGATGACCGACGGCGAAATCGCCCGCCGCATTGGCAGGCTTTTCGACCTGCGCCCCGCCGCGATCGTGAAACGCTTCGGGCTGAAGAACCCGATCTTCGAGGCTACGGCTTCCTACGGGCATTTCGGCAACCGTCCTTATAAGCAGGTCGAGAAGGTCTGGGAGAACGGCCGCGAAGTGGAACGCGAGATCGAGTATTTCGGATGGGAGAAGCTCGACGCGGTGGATTGCATCCGTAAAGAGTTCGGGCTGTAACGCTCCGGGACACGGCAGATCGGGACATTCGGCGCGGATGTCCCGATTTTTGCCTATATCCGCATACTAACCGGACGTTTTAGTTCGTTTGTCCTACGAAATAAAAAATTAATAGCCTATGGCGGAAGTTGCCTCTGATTAATTTATTGAACCAATTAGTGATTATGAAAAAGGCATTTTTAATTTTAGGAGTAGTTGCCGTGTCGGCCGCAGCAGGCGGATTTACGGCTTGGAAAGTTGCCGCGCCCCGCGAGGGTTCGGTGCAATATATCGAGCGTGAGGTGGAACGTACGCCCGCGCTGGGAACACATTTTACGTCATACCAGGCCGAGCAGTACCCCGACCTGACGTACGCCGCCGAGAACGCGGTGAAAGCCGTCGTCAACATCGAGGCCGTGCAGCAGGTGGAGATGCCCCGGCGCCGGGGTTACGACCCGTTCCTGGAGTTCTTCGGTATCCCGCAGGGGTATGACGAAGGGCCGCAGTTCCGCGAGCAGCGTGCCGGCGGTTCGGGTGTCATCATCTCCGAGGACGGCTATGTCGTCACCAACAACCACGTCGTGGACGGGGCCTCGAAGCTCAAAGTGAAGCTCAACGACGGCCGCACGTTCGAGGCCAAGCTCATCGGCAAGGACTCGGCGACCGACCTTGCGCTGCTGAAAATCGAGGCCGCCGACCTGCCGACCGTGCCGTTCGGTTCGTCGGACGCACTGCGCCTGGGCGAGTGGGTGCTGGCGATCGGTTCGCCTTTCGACCTGCAATCGACCATCACGGCCGGCATCGTGAGCGCCAAGGCGCGTAACCTGGGCGTGATTCCCAACGATTTCAGCATCGAGGCTTTCATCCAGACCGATGCCGCGGTGAACCCGGGCAATTCGGGCGGTGCGCTGGTCAATACGCACGGCGAACTGGTGGGTATCAACACGCTGATCAAATCGCAGACGGGCAGCTACGTGGGTTATTCGTTCGCCATCCCCGAGTCGATCGTCCGCAAGGTGGTCGTCGACCTGAAGGAGTACGGCATCGTGCAGCGTGCGCTGCTGGGGATCCGGTATGGCATCGTCGACCAGGACTTCATCGACAACATGGGTGAGGAGACCGGCATCAAGGAACTGGGCGGCGCCTATGTCAGCAGCGTCGTCGAAGGCGGCTCGGCCTCCGAGGCCGGCATCCGCAAGGGCGACGTCATCTTGGACATCGACGGCGTGAAGATCAACGACAATGCGACGCTCTCCGAGCAGATCGGTCGCCGCCGACCCAACGATAAGGTTAAATTATCGGTAAAAAGAGACGGCAAGGTGAAACAAATTGACGTTACATTGCGTAATAAAGCAGGTAAAACGGAATTAATTACCAAAGAAGACGTCGATATGGTCGAGGTTCTCGGAGGTAAGTTCGCCGATGCGGGCGCCAAACTCTGCCGTGAGCTCGATATCAAGGGCGGCGTGCAGGTGGTCGGCATCAAGGCCGACGGAATTCTGGCCCGCGCCCGCGTTAAGCAGGGATTTGTGATTACCCACATCAACGACCGTCCGGTCTACTCGCTCTCCGACATGGAGCGCATGACCGACAAGGTGCGTTCGATCGACGGTATCTATCCCAACGGCCGTGCTGCAAGCTACGTGCTTGTGGAATAGCAGGACGACCCGGGCGGGTTTTGTTTGAGAAGCTAATTTTTTAGGAAGTTAAATAAGAACATGCGTCAATTAAAGATTACAAAGTCCATCACCAACCGCGAGAGCGCTTCGCTGGACAAGTACTTGCAGGAGATCGGCAAGGAGGAGCTCATCACGGTCGAAGAGGAGGTGGAACTCGCCCAACGGATCAAGAAGGGAGACCAGGAAGCCCTGGAGAAACTGACCAAAGCCAATCTGCGCTTCGTGGTCTCCGTAGCCAAGCAATACCAGAACCAGGGCCTGAGCCTTCCCGACCTGATCAACGAAGGTAACCTGGGCCTTATCAAGGCTGCCGAGAAGTTCGACGAAACCCGCGGCTTCAAGTTCATCTCGTATGCCGTATGGTGGATTCGCCAGTCGATCCTTCAGGCTTTGGCCGAGCAGTCGCGCATCGTGCGCCTGCCCCTCAACCAGGTGGGGTCGCTCAACAAGATCAACAAGGCATTCGCCCGCTTCGAGCAGGAGCATGAGCGCACCCCGTCGCCCGAGGAACTGGCCACGGAACTGGAACTCCCGAAGGAGAAGGTCACCGACACGCTGCGTGTCGCCGGCCGCCACGTCTCGGTCGATGCCCCGTTTGCCGACGGCGAGGACAACTCGCTGCTCGACGTGCTGGTGAACCCCGATTCGCCCAATGCCGACAGGGGGCTGATCAACGAGTCGCTTTCGACCGAGGTCGACCGTGCGCTCGAGACCCTTACGGAACGTGAACGCGACATCATCAAGTATTTCTTCGGTATCGGGACGTCGGAGATGACCCTCGAGGAGATCGGCGAGAAATTCGACCTGACGCGCGAACGCGTGCGCCAGATCAAGGAGAAGGCGATCCGCCGCCTGCGCCACTCGTCGCGGTCGAAACTGCTGAAATCCTACCTTGGGTAAACGGTATTGTGATCGTAAAATCCCGGACTAAATCAGTTAGTCCGGGATTTTTTTGTGCCTTTCGCTTCCCCTTACAGCAACAATCCGAGTGTGAGCAGCAGGCCGAACAACAGGATATTGCGTGACGTGGCGCCCAGGATGGCGTTCAGTTCGCGGCCGTGGCCGATCCGTACCATGCGGCGCCATGCAGCGACATGCGGCGGCAGGTAGAGCAGCGGCAGGAGTGCCGCCCATGTCCGCCCGTCGCCCCAAAGCCCGAGGCAGAGCGCTGCGGCCGCGAATCCCGACAGCAGGTAGAGCCGTTGTCCTGCCCGTTCGCCCAGGCGGACGACGAGCGTCCGTTTGCCGCTGCGGGCATCCTGTTCGCGGTCACGGTAGTTGTTGACCATCAGCAGAGTGTCGATCACCAGGCCGCAGGCTGCCGCGACGACCGCCACTTGCCATGTCCAGCCGCCGCAGAGGACGTAGTACGTGCAGCCGACGGGGACGAATCCGAAGAAAAGCAATACGAGCATGTCGCCCCAGCCGTGGTAGGCCAGCGGATAGGGCCCGGCCGTGTAGAGGAATGCGAAGAGGACGCAGGCGGCGCCGACGGCGATGAGCCACCAGCCCCCGTAGGCGATGAGCCCGCAGCCCGCGGCGCAGGCGGCGAGTGTGGTTGCGGCGATGCCCAGCCGCATGGACTTCGGGGTGATCCACCCCTGGGCGCAGGCGCGTTCAGGCCCGAGGCGGTCTTCCCCGTCGGATCCTTTCAGGTAATCCCATAGGTCGTTTATCAGGTTGGCGTCGATCTGCATCAGCAAGGCGAATGCGAAGCAGAGTACTGCGGGCAAGAGGACGAACCCGCCGTCCGCCGCCGCAAGGCCGCAGCCCAGCATCACCGGGACGGCGGCTCCGGTCAGAGTCTTGGGACGTGCCGCAAGCAGCCATGCCCGCAGGGAATCGGTGCGTATCTCTTTTGTAGTCATCGTTTCGGTTTGTGGGCGCGGGGCTATCCCGGATTTACCACACGATGGGTTCCTGCCCCACGCTGAGGAGGTATTCGTTGGCGCGCGAGAAATGGCGGCAGCCGAAGAACCCGCGGTAGACCGATAGCGGCGAGGGATGCACGGCCTTGAGTATGCAGTTGCGCTGCGGGTCGGCGATGGCCCCTTTTTTCTGTGCGTAGCTGCCCCAGAGCATGTAGACGATACCCTGCTTGCGCTGGGCGATGGCGCGTACCACGGCGTCGGTGAAGGTTTCCCACCCATGCCCGGCGTGCGAGGCTGCCTCGTGGGCGCGGACGGTCAGCACGGCGTTCAGGAGCAGTACTCCCTGCTCGGCCCAGCGGTCGAGGTTGCCCGTCGGGGGAATGGGTGTCCCGGTGTCGTCGGAAACCTCCTTGAAGATGTTTTGCAACGAGGGCGGGAACGGCACGCCGTCGCCTACCGAGAAGCAGAGCCCGTTGGCTTGTCCGGGGCCGTGGTAGGGATCCTGGCCGATGATGACGACCTTCAGTTTGTCGAAGGGGCATTTGTCGAAGGCCCGGAAGATATTGCTGCCGCGCGGGTAGATGCGGTGCGTGGCATATTCCTGCCGTACGAATTGCGTAAGGGCGGCGAAATAAGGTTTCTCGAATTCGGGAGCGAGCAGCTCTTTCCAGTCGGGGGCGATCTTTACATCCATGTTGCAAGGTGGTTAAAGTGGTGTAAATGTAGTAAAAAGTTGGCAGATTCCTGTTATCTTTGCACAGGGATATGAAGAAAGCATTTTTGTTTCTGGCGTTGTGCCTGCTCGGTGCAGGCCGCGCAGCGGCTGCGGAACCCGTCGACAGTGTTCGCAATGTGATTTATATGATCGGCGACGGCATGGGCCTGGCGCATGTTTCGATGCTCGCCGTCGAAGGCGGCTATGCCCCGACGGCTTTCGACCGGGCACAGGGTATTGCCCTGATCTCGACCTATTCGGCCAACAACCGGGTGACGGATTCCGCGGCTGCGGGGACGGCGCTGGCATGCGGGAGCAAGACCAATAACGGTACGTTGGGGCTGGATCCCCGGGGCGGGCGTCTGCAGTCGCTCATCGAGTGGGCGGTGGCCGAAGGGATGCCTGCGGGGATTGCCGTGAAATGTCATCTCCAGCATGCCACCCCTGCTGCATTTTACGCGCATGTCCCGGATCGGGGCGACGAAAAGGCCATTACGCGCGACCTGCTGGCGAGCAATATCGACGTGCTCATAGGTGCCGGCAGGCGGCTCGAAAAGGAGTCCCCCGAGGGCGGTTCGTATCGCGATGCGTTCGGCCGCCGCGGCTATGCGGTCGCCGGTTCGCTCGAAGAGGCGGAACCGGTTCGTGCGGGACGGTTGCTGTGTGCCGTGACCGATGAAAATATCCCGAAGACGATCCGGCGCGAAGATTACCTGTGCTGCGCCACGCAGAAGGCACTGGAAATACTCTCCCACAATGCCGACTCGGTCGGCCGCGGTTTTGTGCTGATGGTCGAAGGGTCGCTTATCGACGGTGCGTCGCACGGTAACGATGCGGAGAAGATACTGGCCGAAATGCGCGATTTCGAGCGTGCCGTGGCCGCGGCGATGGACTTTGCCGACCGCGCGCCGGGGACGCTGGTCGTAGTGACGGCCGACCATGAAACCGGGGGGCTCGCCATCCCGAGCTGCGACGGTGATTTTACCCGCTCCGAGAGCGGTATCCGATATGTTTTCGGATCCAAAAGCCACACGGCGACCTACGTCCCCGTTTACCTTTATGGTACGGGTGCGGGGCATATTGCTGGGATAATGGACAACACGCAACTCGCCCGGCGGGTCATGGCTCTGCTCGGGAAGGAGTAGCCGTTTTTGTGCAGCGCGCCCGGTGCGGCCCCACCGGAAGGTCATGCCATTGTCCGGTGAACGGGGGCCGGGAATTACGCCCTGCCTGCACGGGTGATGCTGTTTCGGAGAATTGCTGCGCCGCCCGGCGGCAAACGGCTCCGGTTCCGCCCCGTATTAAATACAAACGGCGTCCACTGAACTCGGGGTGGACGCCGTTTGCTGCTTATGGTTGGTGCGATGCTTCGGAAAGCCTACTTTTTTTGGGTGCCATAGCCGACTACTAAAATCTCTTCCATGTCACCTTCCCGCTGTGCGGTGTCCTTGTCGTGGAGGATGCCTTCGGATGTCTGGACAGCGAAGTCTACCGGCATGCCGAATTTTACGCGTACGGCCTCTCCGCGCTGTTTGCCGGGCGTCCATTTCGGGGATTTGCCGATGACGCGCAGTACCTCGTCCGCAAGGGATTTATCGGGCGATTTGAATATTTCGGCATTGCCCACCGAGCCGTCCTTCTCGATGACGAACGTGACCAGGACTTTCCCGTAAATGTTTTTGCTGAGGGCTTCCGCCGGGTATTTCACGTTCATTTGTACCCACCGGCGGAATTCGTTGATGTCACCGCCGTTGAATTGCGGCGGGGTATCCACCACCAGGAACGGTTCTTCCCCGGAACTTTTGTTTTCACTGGTCTTAGTGTCCTGTGCCGTAGCAGTTATTCTGAAATCAACGGGCAGCGTATATCTCACACGCACCTTTTCGCCGCGCTGTTCGCCCGGTTTCCATTTGGGCGAAGCTGCGACGACGCGCCGCGTCTCTTCCGAGAATGCCTTGCCGGGGGTTTGAAGAATCTGGATGTTGCTTACCGAGCCGTCCTTTTCGACGACGAACGACAGGACGACACGCCCCTGTTCCCCGTTCTTGAATGCCTCGGCGGGGTATTTTATGTTTTTCTGCACCCATGCGCGAAAAGTGTTGAGGTCACCGTATCCCGGGTTGCCGCCCTCCTGCATCGGGAACAAGGGCATGGTCTCGGCGATCAGGAACGGCTGGTCGTCCTCCGTTTCCCCGGTTTCGCGGATGCTGCCGTCCTGAAACTCGGCCTGTGTCGTGGCGTTTCCAGTCTCCTGGCGGGCGTCCCCCGGGGTGGGCAGGGCCGTATCACCTTTGGTCGTTATGATTACTACGCCGTTGCGGGCTTCCTGCCCGTAGGTCGCTACGGCGGATTGGTCTTTGAGTACCGTTATGTTTTCGATGCGGCTCGGATCGAGCTTGTTTATGAAATCCGGGTTTACCTTGATTCCGTCGACCACCCAGAGCGGTTTGCCGGTCTGGGCCGAAAGCACCGGTGTCCCCGGGGTTTCGGATTCCAGCGTGATCCCGGTAAACTGCCGGGCTGCCTCTCCGACCTCCAGCAGGTGGGGTTTGCAACCGACGTAGGCGACTGTGAGTATTGATCCCTGCGGAGCGTAGATTTCCGCATGTCCCGATTTATCGGTGACAACGCCTTTTTGCGTGTCCTTTATCGTTATCACTGCTCCGGGCAGGGGGTCGCCATCCTTTAGTACCGTTACGGCGACCTGTTTCTCGGTGGTGGTCGCTCCTTCGTCCGACGAACTTGTTGCGGCCTTGTTTTCAGTTCGCTGCAAGACGACGACGGTGGCCTCCTTTTGGCTATGCCGCTTCGTATCGACCGTTGCCGATTCGTAGCCGGGATAGCTTATCAAAAGTTTGCTGCCGTCCGGGACGGTGATCTCGGCATGTCCGTCCGCATTGGTCACGGTGCCCTGTGTCGTACCTACGACCTGTACGATGGCGCCCTGGAGTGCCCCTTTGTCCTTGTTCCGGACATCTATCGACACCCTGCATGTCTTGTCCTTTTTTTCATCTCCGGCATGCTGTGTTTCCTGCCCGGGAGCGGTTTCGATACCGGTGCCGGTTGCCGGGGCGACGATCACTGCGGCGCGCGTAGTGAAAGAGAATGCGCACAGGAGCCCGATCAGGGCTGGCAGCGTACCTGCCAGCCGGAGCAGGCTGTGCCTGCTTTTTGTCTGCGTAGTCATCATTTTAAAGCGTTTTTTAGTAAGTGAGTTACGCAGCCCGTTGGCTATTTCCGGACTATAACCGAAAAGCTGCTTGAAGATCGTTTGCATGTATTCGGCCCTGTCGTAGCCGCTCGTGAGCACGTCGCTGTCGGCCTCGAACTCCTCGGCCTCGGTCAGCCGCCGTGCGGCGATCCATACGAAGGGGTTCCACCACAGGGCGGCTTTCATGGTTTCCATGACGATCCGCTCGAGGGAGTGGCGGTGGGCTATGTGGCTCGATTCATGGGCCAGGATCGCCCCCATCTCCGCGGCGGGTGTTGCGGCCCAGATGTAGATCGTGCGGAAAAACGAGAACGAAGCGATCTCCTGCCGCGTGCGCACGATCTTGTATTTGCCCGTACGGGTGACCTCCGCGCCGCGCCGGAGGCGCCGGATACGGAATACCTGCCACAACATGATGCCGAGGATCAGGGCTGCGCCCGCCAGGTAAAGCACCAGGCACAGATGCCCGGGCGTGATGGCGTGCGCCTCGGCGTCGGGCAGCACTTCGGCCGTCCAGTCGCCCGGGGCAGGCGCAGTTACGGTCGGGGTCGCCACGATGATCCGCCCCGGCCATACGGGAATGCGGAGCAGGGGGATCAGTGCGGCTACGGCCGTCGTGGCGAGCAGGTACAGGCGGCACCAACGGAATTTCACCCTGCGTTCGAGCAGGATGGCGTAGGCCGCTAACAGCACGCCGCTGCATGCGAGGACTTCGAGGGCATATATGGCCAGTGTTTTCATGGTCGGAAGGGCTTGGGGCGGAGCGGGCGGTTATTTGCGGGCGTTCTGCATGATTTGGAGAATCTCCTCCATCTCTGTGACCGAGATGTCCTCATGGCGCGAGAAGAACGAGACCATCTGTGCCAGCGAGCCGTCGAAATAGGACGACAGTACCGACGACATGACCCCGCGTGCGTACTCTTCGCGGCTTACGGCCGGATAGTAGCGGTGGCTTTTGCCCTCGGGCGTGTGGTTGACGAAACCTTTGTTTTCGAGGATTTTGAGGAAGGTCGCGACTGTGGTGTATTTCGGGCGGGGTTCTTTTGTCTGGGCGATGATCTCGTTGACCACCGCATCGCCCAGCCTCCAGAGTATCTGCATGATCTCCTCTTCGCCGCGTGTGAGTTCCGTTAATTTCTTGTCCATATCGAAAAGCGCTTTTTTAGTTCCTGTAGCAAGTTTACTACTAAATTTTTAGATATGCAAATTTTCCTTCTAAAAAATTAGTAGAATGGTGCGGGAGGGGATCGTACCTATGTTTATAAGATAAGCATTTGATTGCGGAGTATGCAGCACTGGGTCGGGACGAGGCGTCGGGAGAGCCGAGGCGGGCGGAGAAAGGGGCGGAGATAGGGATGGGGCAGGCCTGATCCGGGGCGTCGCAGGGAGGTGGCTGCGAAGGTAAGGGCGAAATAGACACCGGAGGCAGGACGGAGGAGCAGGCCGTGACCGTATGTCGGCATGGCGGATGGGGCTGCTGGATCCGCAGGTGCGGGCCCTGCCGAATGGCGGGAGGGCGTGATCGGGAGTCGCGGGAACTCGGAAGCCTGGAGGCTACCGGGAAGAGGAGCGGCGGGTTGCGGTAACCGGGGCTCGGATATGGAAATCCCCGCAGAAGGGGGGGGATGCGGGGATCGGGTAAATGGCTCTACCCGGGCAAAACTACGGGGTGCGTAACCAGCTCCGGGCATGGGGTAGATCGGGCAAATGACTCTATGCGGCAAAAAATGCGGGGTGCGTAAAGAGTCCCGGGTATGGGGTGAGGTGTCGAACCTTATCTATTCCTTACAGGCGATGCGGCTACAACCACCCTTCTCTGTTCGGCGTGCTAACCCAGCCGTGCCTCTTCGTTGTCCTTCTCCGCCTTCTCGTCCTCTCCCCAGTCGAACCACGGGAATTCATGGCGCCCGGCGAGCGAAAAACGGGTGTAGGTGATCGGAAGCCCCATTTCGAGGAATCGTTTTTCGTAGGCGGTCTTAACCGACAGCACCTCGTCGGCGTAGCCCGTGCCGTAGATGTCGGCGTTCGAGACTTCGCACGGCAGGCCGTAGCGGCGCACCACCTCGTTCGTATAGCCGAAAAGATGTTTCGAATCGGTCTTGAGGTTGATCCATCCGTCGGGGGACAGTATGCGGGCGTAATATCCGAGGAAAAGCGGCGAGGTGAGGCGTTTCTTCGCCCGGCGGCTCTTGAGTTGCGGGTCGGGGAAGGTGATCCATATCTCGTCGACCTCGCCCTCGGCGAACAGGCCGTTGATAAACTCGATGCGCGTGCGCAGGAACCCCACGTTGGGCATCTTGCGGTCGGTGGCGGTCTTAGCGCCCCGCCACATGCGTGCACCCTTGATGTCGATGCCGATGAAATTGCGCGACGGGTCGCGCTCGGCCAGCGCTACGGTATATTCGCCCTTGCCGCAGCCCAATTCGAGTACGATCGGGTTGTCGTTATGGAAAAAGTCGCTGCGCCAATGCCCCTTGAGCGGGTGGTCGCAACGGAATACCTCGTCGAATTCGGGTTGTATGAAACAGTCGAAAGTCAGGTTCTCGCGGAACTTGCGGAGCTTGTCCTTGCCCATTGTTGTCTCTTATTCGCTTTTTACGATATTTATGCCGACGGCCTCGACGCCCTTCACCGGGCGGCCGGGTGTGACGGTTATGCAGTAGTCGCCCGTGCGGGCGAAGCGGATGCGGCGGCGATAGGGGAGGTCGGCCTCGCGCGACAGGGCGGCCGGAGTGTGCGCGGCCGGGAGTGTGAGCCGGAAAGCCTCTTCGTGCCGGAGCGAATCGGGTGTGACGACTGCTATGCGTACCGTCAGCGTGTCTTCGTCCATGCGGTCGTCGTAGCGCAGGAACAAATCCATGTCACGCAGCGTCGTCGTATCTGTGTTGGTGAAGACGATGGCGGCGGGGGCGTCCCAGCCCGAGGCATTCACATCGGTCACCGCGGCTCCGTGGGGTGACACGCAGCCTGCGGCAAAGGCCGCGGTGGAAAGGAGTACTGCCCGACGGACTTTCCGGAATGCGCTGCCCGTCCGATCCCGGTATGCGGTTGTGCCGGACGCTGCCCTGCCCGACCTCGGCGTATGGAACCACGTTGTGCCGGGTTGTGTCGTACAGGGCTGCATTGCGCCGGCCTGCGTGGCAGTGCTACCCGGAATGCCGGCCGTCTGCCGAAGCGTTCCGGCTGCTGCGCGACGTGCCGCTATGTCACGTGCCCGTATCACCGTCTATTCGTTTGAACCCCCGTTGCTTCCGCTGCCGTTGTCGCTGCCCCCTTCGCGGCGTTCGCCTCCCGGACGGCGGCGGTTGCGGTTGTTTCGCCTGTTGCCACCTTCGCGGCGTTCCCCGCCGTTTGTATTGCCCTCTGCGCCGTTGTTGCCTCCGTTGTTGCCGTTGCCATTGTTGCGGGGAGCTGCCTCATTGCGGTTCCCGTTGCGGCGGTCACCGCCGTTACGGTTCTCCCCGTTGCGGGAACGGTCGCTGCGCCGCTGGCGGCGTTCGGGGCGCTCCTGCTGGGGCTGCTGCCCCGGCTGAGCCTGGCGGCGCTCCTGTCCTGTTTCCTGGGAAGGCTGCCCGTTCTGCCCCTCCTGCCCGTTCTGTTTGCCCCGGTTGCGGCCGCGCTTGTTGCGCCGTTTGGCCGAGTCGAAACGGGTGATGCTGTCCTCTTCGGAGCGGTAGGTCGGCTCCTCGGCTATCGGGCGGATGTCGTCGGCGTGCTGCAGCTGGTCGACCTTCTTGCCTGCACGGTTCAGCGCCATGATTTCGCGCACGCGCGACACGGGCAGCGTGGTGACATTGACCATCGCGTCCTTGCTTGACGAGAAGGTCATCGTACCGGCGAGAATGTCGCTTTTGACGAGGAAATATTCGCCGTCGATGGCCTGCAATGGCTCACGCAGGCGCGGGAACTCCTTGCGGGCGTCGACATAGGTGTCGTATTCGTACATCATGCAGCATTTGAGCTTCGAGCACTGCCCGGCCAGTTTCTGGGGATTGAGCGAAATCTCCTGTGCACGGGCGGCACCCGTCGTGACGCTCGAGAAGCTTGACATCCACGACGCGCAGCACAATTCGCGCCCGCAGGCGCCCAGCCCGCCGATGCGCCCGGCTTCCTGGCGTGCGCCGATCTGCTTCATTTCGATGCGGATGTGGAACCGCTCGGCGAAGACCTTGATCAGTTCGCGAAAATCGACACGCTCGTCGGCGATATAGTAGAAAATAGCCTTTATCTTGTCCCCCTGGTATTCCACGTCGCCGATTTTCATGTTGAGTCCCATGTCGGCGGCGATCTGGCGCGATGCGATCATCGTTTCATGTTCGAGGGCGATGGCCTCCTGCCATTTCTCGATGTCGTAGGGCTTGGCCTTGCGGTAAACTTTCTTGAACTCGCCGTTGTAGGGGTTGAATCCCGTGCGGCGCATCTGGCGTGCTACCAGGTCGCCCGTGAGCGAAACGACGCCGATGTCGTGTCCGGGCGATGCCTCGACCGCCACGATGTCGCCCCGCTTGAGCTGCAGATTGTTGGCGTTCAGGTAGAACGAGCGGCGCGTGTTCTTGAACCGCACCTCCACGATGTCGGTCGGGATATTCTCGGGGTACTCCTCGAGCCACGCCGTTTCGTGAAGCTTGAAACACCCGTCGCAGAGCTTCGCCTCGCACTCTGCGCCGCAATCGCAGAAACTGCATCCGCGGCCTATTTCGGGTTTACACTTTTTCGTATATTGTTTTTCGGTGTCCATTTGTGGGCATAATTTGCGTAAAGATACGAAATTTTTTTTATCCGGCGGCCACTCTGCCTAAATCGTTGCCTCAATTGCCCAGGCGGAGCTTGCGGACGCTGCGCCGGATGCGGACGATCATCATCACGGCCGCGGCCGACAAGCCGAACGAGAAGCCGAGGAAAAGCCCCGTCGGACCCATGCCGAGCGTGAAGCCGAACAGGTAACCCACCGGCAGGTTCAGCAGCCAGTAGGATACGAAGGCGATCGGCATGATGATCTTCACGTCCTGTATGCCGCGCAGGATGCCTACCGAAACATTCTGGATGCCGTCCGAAAGCTGGTAGAGCGCCGCGAAGACCAGCAGTTGCGAAGCGATGGCGATCACCTCGGGGTTGGTCGAGAAGAACGTCGGGATGATGTTGCGCATGGTGATGAAGACCAGCGCTGCAAAAGCGTTCCAGGCCAGCACCAGATGGTACGACGCCTTGGCCGCCAGCGACAGCTCCCCGATGTTGCGGGCGCCGTAGCAGTGCGACACGCGGATGGTAGTGGCCGCACCGATCGACATGACGATCATGAAGGCGCAGTTGCCGATCGTAACGGCGATCTGGTTGGCGCTCATGGTCTCCTTGCCGAACCAGCCCATCATGATGCCAGTGCCGACGAACGCCGAGGCTTCGAGGAACATCTGCATCGAGATCGGAAGCCCCATGTGCAGCAGGTTCTTCACCGTGGCCCACGAATAGTTGCGGGGCGAGAACCCGTCGAGGTAGCCGCGGTATTTGTGGCGGTTGTAGAAGTAGCCGATCATCAGGATCGGGGCGATGATGCGCGAGAGCAGCGTACCCAGCCCGGCACCCTCGGCACCCATTTCGGGGAGCCCGAAGCGGCCGTAGATGAACATCGCGTTGAAGCCGATGTTGGCCATGTTGGCGATGATCGTCACGACCATCTCGACCTTGGTGTTGCCCACGCCTTCGAGAAATTGCTTGAATGCGAAGAAGAGCATGACGAACGGCATGCTGAATACCAGCATCTTGTAGTAGGGGATGGCCATGTCGACGACCTCGACCGGCTGGCCGAGGTCGTACATGAGCGGGATGACCGCATATTGTACGGCGGCCATCGCGAACCCGAGCAGCGTGTAGAACAGGATGCCGTTTTGCAGCAGCCCGGCCGACTTCTCGCGGTCGCCCTGCGCGTAGAGTTCGCCCACGAGGGGCGTCATGCCCAGCGCGATGCCGATGGCGGCGATGAAAAGGATGAAGAACACCGCCCCGCCGAACGATACGGCGGCCAGCGGCACGGGATCGTCGCCGCCGTAGCGGCCGACCATCAGGTTGTCGGCCACCTGCGTGAGGATTTGTCCCAATTGCGTCAGTACGACGGGCAGGGCCAGCCGCAGGTTGGATTTGTACTGGTCTTTGTATTTCGAGAAACTGTACATCGGTTTTCCGGATTAGGGTGCAAAGATAGCCATTTATGTCCGGATTGCAATCCTCGGGCTGTCCCGGGATGAAAAATCCGCCCGTTTCTGGGCGGATTCCATGCCGGAGGTCAGTACGGGAGCGTGATTTCGATGCAGCAGCCCGCGCGGTAGTCGGGGCATACGCGGATTGCGCCCCCGAGCCGGGTGACGATCAGGCGGCAGAGGTACAGGCCGATGCCCGACCCGGGTTTGAACGAATCTACCTTGGTGAAACGGTCGAATACCCATTCCTGCTTGTCCGGGGCGATGCCTATGCCGGTGTCGGTTACGCGGATGCGGAGTTTGCGGGTGCGGTCGTCCTTGTCGCAGCAGACCGTGACGGAACCCGCAGCAGTGAATTTGGCGGCGTTCTGCAACAGGTTGTCGATCACGCGCGTCATGTAGGTTTCATTGGTCGGGATGACGCAAGTGCCGCGACCCCCCCCCTTGAGGACGTACTCTACCGACGGGTTTTGGGAAAGTTCGCGCTGGATTTGCAGCCGTTCGGCGCACAGCAGGCCGAGGTCGGTTTCGGCGAGCGGCAGGGGCTCTTCGGAGCTGACCAGGCTCGACAATTCGAGCATGTTTTCCAGCAAGGTGGTCAGCGCGGTCGTGCTCGCCCATATCTGTTCGCGGAATTCGCGCCGGGTATCGTGGTCGTGGTCGCCTTCGAGCAGTAGATCCGAAAACCCGTTGATTGCGTTGAGCGGCGTGCGGATTTCGTGGCACATCGAGTTGATGAAGGCCGTTTTCATCTTTTCGCTCTCCATGGCGCGGCGGCTTTGGCGGGTTATCTCTTCGTTGGCATCGGTCAGTTGCCGCCTTATCTGCTTCAGCTGCCGAACCATGACGTACTGGTAGACGCTCCAGCCGATGAGCAGCAGCACCAGAATGCCGCCCGCAAGCAGGGCGATGAATCGTATGCGGCCGGTCAGCCGGGACTTTTCGAATTCCAGCCTGCCCACCTCGAACAAGGTCTGCATTTCGGCAAGACTGCTCTGCGCCTCTTCTACCCGCTCGTTGAAGCGGATGTTATTGGTTGTCCGCACCGCTTTGAGGGCGTTTTTATAATCGCCCATTTCTTCGTACAGATAGGATTGGGTGGCATAGATAGGGGCTAAGTCCGCTTTTATGCCTTTGCTTTTGTAGACGGTTATGGTCGAGTCGATGTAAGCCACGGCCCGTTCGTAATCCCCCGTACACTGATAATACCGGGCGCTCGTGCTGTATATTTCCGCCATGTCGCCTCTGGCGCGGGCCAGCCCGATGCATTTTTGGTAATACTCGTTCAGCTTATCTCGGGAGATCAGGTCGCGCAGGTATACCATTTTGGCATAGGCGCGCATCATGTAGCCCGTCGTGTCGCGGTGGGGCCGTTCGAAGCGGTCGTCCATCGCCAGCCATTTGCGGTGCAGGTCGATACATTGCCCGATCTGCTCTTCGGCGCGCTTGTCCTTGCAGAGCATATAGAGATCGGAAAGTTCGTCGTGGCAAATCTTTTCCAGGTGGAGACGCTCTTCGAGCGGGTATTTCCTGAGGTTTTCCAGCGCTCGCTCCACATAGGGGATCGCCTTGGCGATGTTGTCGTAGGCTTCGGTCGTGACCGACGAAAAGTCGATGGCCAGGCCTGTCAGGAATTCCCATTCGATGCGCTCCTCGGGCGAGAGCCGATCGTAGTTTTTGCCTTTGAGTTCTTCCACCGCACGCGTTACCGTTTCGATCGAATTGTTGTCGTTCATCTGTTTCCAGAGGTAGTAGGCGTAAAGCGATGAACGGAACAGGGCGTAACGGGAACCCGGGAGAATGCTGTCTGCGAGGGCGATGTATTTCTCGGCCCGCCGGGCGTCGCGGTCGGCGAATTTGCGAACCAGAAAGTCCAGCGCATCTTTGCATCCGTAGGTATCCCCGGCCTTGTGCGCTTCGGCGAGTGCCGCTTCCCAATAGGGTGCGGCCAGTTCGAGGCTGTCGCCGCTCAGGTCGGCAAGTTGGACGTATATACGTTCCCGGCCGGCGGCATCGGGTGTTTTCGGTAAGAGCGTAAGCAAACTGTCGGCATGTGCCGGCTTGGGGGGCGCCGATATTGCAGCGTACGGAAACAAGGACATAATTAGCCCTGACGCAAGGGCTTTCAGGAGAATCTGACGCATGTCGGTGTCGTGAAACAATATTAAATTCGGACAAATTTATGAAAAAAAATCTTTCGGGGAATTATCATTTAAAAAATAGCAAACATAAAAACAGAGACCGGTTGCAAGCCGGTCTCTTTTAACGGGACGGGTCTGAACCGTCCGGGAGTCATGCCACCCGCAGCTTTACGCCGTGCGATTTGTCCGACTCGACGACGACCGTGTCGCCTTCGTGGAGTTTGCCGTCGATGATCAGCGTCGAAAGCGGTTCCTCGACGTTGTCCATCAGCGTACGTTTGAGCGAGCGGACTCCATAGCGCGATTCGTAGCCCATGGCCGCCAGGCGACGCTTGGCTCCGTCGGTGATCTTCACCTTGTAGCCCAGGCGGCGCGTGCGTTCGAAGAGCCCTTGCAATTCCAGTTCGATGATCCGCTCCACATCGCTCAGTTCCAGCGTGCGGAACAATACGATGTCGTCGATCCGGTTCAGGAACTCCGGGGCGAAGGTCTGCTCGAGTGCCTTGCGGTATTCGCACCGGGGCGTCGCGGAGGCTGTGGCACTCTTCGATACGGTGCTGTAACCTACCTGCACCGATTTCTTGACCACGTCGCGCGACCCGACGTTCGAGGTCATGATGATGATCGTGTTGCGGAAGTCCACCTTGCGGCCCGAGCCGTCGGTGAGGTGTCCCTCGTCGAAGATCTGCAACATCGTGTTGAAGACCTCGGGGTGCGCTTTCTCGATCTCGTCGAACAGGATCACGGCATAGGGCTGGCGGCGTACCGTCTCGGTGAGCTGGCCGCCCTCGCCGTAGCCGACATAACCCGGTGGCGAGCCGATCAGCCGGGCGACGTTGTGCTTCTCGCTGTATTCGCTCATGTCGATGCGGATCAGTCCGCGCTGTTCGTCGAAGAGCCATTTCGAGACCTCCTTGGCCAGCAGCGTCTTGCCTACCCCCGTGGGGCCGACGAAGAGGAATACCCCGATCGGACGGTTCTCGTCCTTGAGCCCGGCCCGCGAGCGGCGGATCGTGCGCGAGATCTTCTCGACGGCCTCCTGCTGCCCTACGACCCGCTGCGAAAGGTGCTGGCAGAGGGTTTGCAGGCGGGTCATCTCTCCGCCCGAAATGCGCTCGGCGGGGATGCCCGTCATCGAGGTGATGACCTGCTGGATATGCTCGGCCGTGATCTCCACGGGGTTGGTTTCGAGCGACCGCTGCCATTCGTTGCGGCTTTCGCCCAGTTTCGAACGGAGTGCGATTTCGCGCAGGCGTGCCGAGGCGGCCTTTTCGTAGACCAGCTCTTTGACCGCCTCGCGGCGTTCGCGCCGCACTTGGTCGAGTGCGCTTTCCATCTGGCGGAGTTCGGCCGGTTCGCGCGCCGATTGCAGGTGTATGCGCGAGCCCGCCTCGTCCAGCACATCGATCGCCTTGTCCGGGAAGAAGCGGTCGGTGATGTAGCGCCCGGTGAGTTCCACGCAGGCTTGCAGCGCCTCTTCCGTATAGCGTACCTTGTGGTGCTGCTCGTAGTGGGGGGCGATGTTGCGCAGGATCTGGAGCGTCTGCTCGGGCGTCGTGGGCTCGACGACGACCTTCTGGAACCGGCGCTCGAGCGCCGAGTCGCTTTCGATGTTCTCGCGGTATTCGTCGAGCGTCGTGGCGCCGATGGTCTGCAGTTCGCCCCGTGCGAGTGCCGGTTTGAGGATGTTGGCCGTGTCGAGGCTGCCCTGTGTCGAACCGGCACCCACGATGGTGTGTATCTCGTCGATGAATATGATCGTGTCCTTGGCTTTGCGCAGTTCGTCGAGCAGTTGCTGCATGCGCTCCTCGAATTCGCCGCGGAACTTCGTGCCCGCCACGAGCGACGATACGTCGAGCGAGAAGAGCGTCTTGTCGGCGATGGTGTAGGGCACCTCGCCGCCTGCGATGCGCAGAGCCAGCCCTTCGATGATGGCGCTCTTGCCCACGCCCGCCTCGCCGATGAGGATCGGGTTGTTCTTCTTGCGGCGCGAGAGTATCTGGACTACGCGTTCGATCTCCTGCTCGCGCCCCACGACGGGGTCGATTTTACCCTCGCGGGCCATCTGCGTGAGGTTTACGCCGAACTTGTCGAGCACGTGCGATGTGTTTTTCTCTTCGGGTTTGTTTTCCTCGCTGAAATCGAGCATGTGTACCTGTATCTCCGTGCGGAAATCGTCGCCGGCGGCGAATTTCTTGATGTCCTCGGATACGACTTCACCCGTGATGCCGTACATTTCGAGTACGCGCGATGTCGCGGTCGAGCGGTCGCCGACGATGGCCCGCAGTGCGTGGGCCGTAGAGACGCTCCGCACGGCGCCCGATACGGCGCACAGTTCGTCGGTAAAGGCGCGGTAAAACTCTTCGGCGCCCGTGTTTTCGCGCCGCCCTGCCCCGAGTACCTCGCGTTCGATGCGCAGGCGTACCTGGTAGAGCTCCCAGTCCTTCAGGCGGGAGGATAAAAGCTGGTAGGCGAGCGATCCCTCTTCGCGGAGCATCTCCAGCATGAGAAAATCCTTCAACGAGTGGTCGATTCCTGCTTTGGTCGTATTAAACGCCGCGCGGGCGATGATGCCCTCGAGCGTCTTTGAAATTTTTACTTGCATGTTGCGTCGTCATGAAATTTAATAGTCTAACTTTTGATTCTTCGCCTATCTAACGGCATGTTATTGTTAAATATTATGTTAACTTGTTGAGCGGTATTTATTGCATTGTCCCTGAGTGGATTGTGCGGCTGAAATTCTCGGTGTGCGATGCTGGAAACGGGCTTGGATGTGTTCTGAACGGGTTTCCGGCCTTTTTCGCAGGGAGAAGATGCTCCCCCGGAAGGATAGTTCCGGTACTATGGAAAGGGTATACGGAGGCAGGATAGGCTCCCTGTGGCCGGTGCCGGAAAGAGCTCTTGCGGGGGCGGGGTTCGCCGGCTTTGGTTACCGGGGCTGCCTGCGGTGCCGGGCGGCTCTGTACCGGACGGCTTCTTGTGCGGGATATACCGACTGCGCCGGGATTAGTTGCCTGTTGCCGGCCGGTGCCGGGCGTCAGTTGCCGTTATACAATTATGATTCGGAATGTTTTATTTTTGATACGATGGCTGAAAGCCGTACCGATACCCTGCCGAAACCGGATGTAAATTTTTCCAGCGTATTATCTCTCTGAAAGATAATTATTATCACGACTATAAAACGGGACGTATGTGTTTTTATTGTGCTGGCCTTGTTTATTTGTATTTTTAATTTTGTATTTTTGTGGAAAAGGCCCGTCCGGGGCTGTTGACAACCGACTTCAACCCGAAAAGAATATGAAACGGATACTGATCCCTCTGCTGGCGCTCGCCGCCGCCATGACCTTTGCACAACCGCCGCGCCCGCTGCCACCGGGCTATCCCGACCGTTCGGGGAATATAGACCTCGAAAGGGGGTTCCGAACCCCGCCGGCAGGTTACGGCGAGGTGCCCTTCTATTGGTGGATCGGCGACACGCTCACGCGCGAACATCTCGCCTGGCAGCTCGACATGCTGGCACGGAAACGGATCAGCAGCCTGCAGATCAACTATTGCCACACCGATACGGGCGGCATCACCTACGGCAGGACATTTCGTTCGAAGCCCGACCTCTTCACTCCGGCGTGGTGGGAGCTTTTCGGGTGGTTCATGACCGAGGCCGGCAAACGCGGTATGACCGTCAGCCTGAGCGACTATACGCTGGGCGTGGGGCAGGGCTCCTATGTGGACGAGATGCTGGCCGAAGACCCGACGCTCAACGGTTCGGAACTGCATTTCGACAGCCTGGAACTCGGCCGCGGGGAGCGTTTCTCGCGGGCTTATGCGCAGCGGCCGCTTTCGCTGAACGCTTACCCGCTCGATGCCCGGGGCCGGATCGACGGGGCGCCGGTCGACCTGTTGCCGGAAATGGGGCCAGACGGGGTCGAGTGGCAGAACCCCTGGCCGCGGGCTCTCGTGGCCGAAGTGAAGGCCGAGCGGCGCCTGCCTTCGCTCGATCCGATGCACCCTCGGGCGGGGCACAGTTACGTGCGGCACTTTTTCCAATGTTTTGCCGACCGTTTCCCCGGGGAATCGGAAACGGGGCTCAATTTCTTTTTCTCCGATGAGCTGAACTTCAACCTGCAGGGCAATATCTGGAACGATATTTTCCGCGACGAGTTCATGCGCCGCAAGGGATACGACATCCTGCCGCAGATCGACGCGCTGTTCGTCGACCTGGGTGACGGTTCGGTCAAGGTACGCATGGACTATAACGACGTGCGCGTGGCGCTGAGCGAGGAAAACTTCTTCATCCCCGTCTATGAGTGGCACCAGCGGCGCGGGCTGCTTTTCGGATGCGACCACGGCGGCCGTGGCCGCGACGTGGGCGAGTTCGGCGACTATTTCCGTACCCAGCGTTGGAACCAGGCTCCGGGCTGCGACCAGCCGATGTTGCAGAAGGACATTATTAAAAACAAGGTCGCCTCGTCGATCTCGCACCTCTACGAACGCCAGCGCGTCTGGCTCGAAGGTTTTCACAGCAGCGAGTGGTCGACCAACTCGGCGCAGCTGACCGATGCGATCTTCGCCAATTTCGCCATGGGGCAGAACCTGCTGAGCCTGCACGGGCTTTACTATACGACTATGGGGGGCTGGTGGGAGTGGGCGGCGCCCTGCAACCATTTCCACGAGCCTTACTGGGACGAGATGGACGGGTTGCTGGAGTGTACCGAGCGCCTGAGTTATATCCTGTCGCAGGGATACCACGTCGCCGACGTGGCGATCCTCTATCCCGTCGAGCCGGTGGTGGCCGGGTACGGCAACGAGGCTGTCGAAGCCGCCTTTGCCGCCGGGGAGGCGATTTACCGCGACGGCATCGACTTCGACTTCATGGATTACGAATCGCTCGGCCGGGCCGAGGTGCGCGACGGTCGGTTGCATGTGGCCGGGGAGTCGTTCGGCGTGGTCGTGGTTCCCGCCATGCGGGCGATCCGCCACTTGTCGCTCGAAAAACTGCGCGACTTCGTCCGCGACGGCGGCATGGTCATCAATATCGGCCCGCTGCCGGAGGCCTCTGAAAAGGAGGGGCGCGGCGGCCGGGCGTTGAAGGAACTGGTGGCGGATCTCTTCGGGGGCGGGCACGACCGGGTTTTCCGTATCGGCGACCCGGCGGATGCGATCGCGCTCATCGACCGCAATACGCAGCGTGATTTCACGCTGCTCCGCCCGGCAACGGATGCCGGGGCGCATCCTGCCAAGCAAAAGACGGGCAATCCGACCCCTTACGTCATGCACCGCCGCATCGGCGGCCGCGACCTCTTTGCGGTCTATAACGTCGGGCGGGGCGCAACGTGCCGTTTCCGCGCATGGGGAGCCGCGGAGCTGTGGGATCCGTGGACGGGCGGGAAACGCCCGCTGCGGGTTGCCGCCGTCACGGATGCCGGAACCGAGGTGGTGATGCCGCTGGAGCGTACGGACATGCAGCTGATCCTCTTCGACCCTTCCCGCGATGCGGAGGTCGGGGCGGAATCCGCCGGCGCGGGGAGCACGCAGCGGATCGACCTCGGCGGGGAGTGGGATTTCCGGCTGGAACCCTTGCTGGACAACCATTTCGGCGATTACCAGTGGCCGGGGACGGACGAAAAGATCAGTGCCTGTATTTATGATGCCGAATACGAACGGCTCGGCGGCGAGGCTCGGAAAGGCCGCGGACGGTTCACCTTCGGAGAGCGGTTCATGCTTCTGGGAGCGGTACCCGCCTCGGTGGATGAACGGACGGTGCTGGACAACCTGCCCGGCACGGCGTCGGGCGTGGAGGCAGCCGGCGTGCGGTACGACTGGCAGCCCTATGCGTTCTCATGGCGCTGGGGCGTCGAGGGCGACTTCGGGCATCAGGGCTGGCACGGCCTGAAGGCGGAGATGTACGACGATTTCATCCGCCTGGGTGCGACCGAACGGGCTTTCAACGGCATGGTTCGCAAGGCCGAGGCATCCGGAATGAAGGATTATTACCTTTACACCTGCGTGGATGCCCCGCGCGACGGGTTGTACGACGCCGAATGGGGCGGGATGCAGCCCGTGGGGTTCTATGTCGGCGGGGAACGGCGGGAGCCTGCGCCGCAGGTCGCCCTGAAGCAGGGCATCAACGAGATCGTGCTGCATTACGATTCGTTCGGCACGGCGCGGTTCGCCCTGCGCGACGGTGCGGCGGACATCGCGCCCGAGACGCTGGCCGAGGCCCCGTTGCGGATGAAGTTCCGCGGCGACCGGGCGCTGCTGCCGTTCGACAGCCGGAAGACGGCGGATACGCGGGCGCGGTTCACCTTTACGGCGGCGCCCGGGCTGGAGGCGCTGGAATTCACGGCTTTCGGCCGGAAACCCGAAGTGCGTGCCGACGGCCGGAAATGCCGGGTCGCCGAGGTCGCACGCCGCAGCGACGGCGCCGTAACCTACAGTGCCGTGTTGCCCCGGCGTGCCGAACTTCCGGCGGAGGTGTCGCTGACGCTTACCGAAGAGCGCGGGTATGCCGGCGGTGCGGCGATAGACGGCCCTGTGAAGCTGGTTTGCGGGGCGGGACGCTATACGGCCGGCGATTGGTGCCGTAATGATGCCTTGCGTACTTATTCCGGTGCGGCGTGGTACGGCCGGGACTTTACGCTGACGAAGAAACCCGCGGGTCGTGTGACACTCGACCTGGGCGAGGTCGTCTCGACGGCACGGGTGCTGGTCAACGGTCGTGAGGCCGGTTTGAGGCTGACGTCGCCCTGGCGTTTCGATGTGACCGGACTGTTGCAGGAAGGTGCCAACCGGATCGAAATCCGGGTTTGCAATACGACGGCCAATATCTTCCTCTCTTCGCCGACGGTCTACCGCGGCGATACGAAGGCCGGAATACTCGGCCCGGTGCGGATCGAGATCGCCGAATAATCTGCGGCCGGGAGTGTTAAGGCAGGCGCCGCAATTTTGCGGCGCCCGCCTTAATCGGATGAAGCCCCGGCGTGGATTCTCCGGCGTATTTTCGGGCGGGCGTCTTCGGTACGTCTTCGGGGCGGATTATTTCCGCGGCCACTCCCCGACCTCCATGTCGCGCATGTCGGCGCCGTCGATCACCAGCCGCACGGCCGTGCGGACTTTGTGGAAACCGTATTCGCCGGCTGCGCCCGGGTTGACATGCAGCAGGTCGTAAACCGGATCGTAGACCACCTTGAGGATATGCGAATGCCCGGCGATGAAGAGTTTGGGATGCAGCGCCTGTATCTTTGCCGCTGCGCGCGGGTCGTAATGGCGCGGGTAGCCGCCGATATGGGTCATCAGCACCCGCACGCCCTCGCATTCGAATGCGAGGAAATCAGGGTAGACGCGGCGTGTGAGCCCTCCGTCGATGTTGCCCGAGACGGCGCGCAGGGGTTTGAACGACGCGATCGTGTCGGCCAGTTCGAGCGAGCCGATGTCGCCCGCATGCCAGATTTCGTCCACGTCCTTGAGGAATTCGCGCAGCGTGTCGTCGAATGTCCCGTGGGTGTCGGATATGATGCCGATGCGTTTCATTTTATAGTCTTGATGCGGATTGCCGGGCCGGGAATCGTGCGTATGCCGCGCGTGCCGCCGGAAATCTTCGATGTACTATTTATACTTGTCCTTCCACAACTCCTGCATGCGCTGGGCGATCTTCGCCTCGGTGGCATTCCCGGTGTTGGGTTCGTAGAATTTCGTCCCTGCGAGGCTTTCGGGCAGGAACTCCTGCTCGGCGAAATTGCCCGCGTAGTCGTGTGCATATTTATACCCTTTGCCGTAGCCTGCCTTGTCCATCAGCTTGGTCGGGGCGTTGCGCAGGTGCAGCGGCACGGGGCGGTTCGTGGTGTCGTGCTCGACCAGCGACATCGCCTTGTTGATGGCCATATAGGCCGAGTTGCTCTTGGGGCTGGTGGCCAGGTAGATCGTCGTTTCTGCCAGCGTGATCCGCGCTTCGGGCATGCCGATCTTGTGTACCGTGTCGAAACAGGCGTTGGCCAGCAGCAGTGCGTTGGGGTTCGCCAGCCCGATGTCCTCCGAGGCGAGGATCACCAGCCGCCGTGCGAGGAAGCGTGGCTCCTCGCCCCCGGCCAGCATGCGCGCCAGATAGTAGATCGCGGCATTGGGGTCGCTGCCCCGCACCGATTTGATGAAGGCCGAGATGACGTCGTAGTGCTGCTCGCCGTTCTTGTCGTAGAGGGCGATGTTCTGTTGCAGGCAGTCGGTGACGTACTGGTCGGTGATCGTCAGTTTGCCCTCCGTCGCCCCGGCCAGTATGTCGAGGATATTGAGCAGCTTGCGGGCGTCGCCGCCCGAGAATTTGAACAACGCACCCGTCTGCTTCACTTCGATCTGGCGTGCTTTCAGTTCCGTGTCGGTCGTCAGCGCCCGGTCGAGCAGCGTTTGCAGGTCTTTGTCCTCCAGCGATTTGAGGATGTAGACCTGGCAACGGCTCAGGAGCGGCGAGATCACCTCGAACGAAGGGTTTTCGGTCGTGGCGCCTATGAGTGTCACGACGCCCTGCTCGACGGCTCCCAGCAGCGAATCCTGCTGGCTTTTGTTGAAACGGTGGATTTCGTCGATGAACAGGAAGGGCGGCTTGGCGTCGAAAAAGCGCTGTTTGCGGGCCGACTCGATCACTTCGCGCACGTCCTTGACGCCCGACGTGACGGCCGAGAGCGTGAAGAACGGACGGTCGAGCTGCGTGGCGACGATCTTCGCCAGCGTGGTTTTACCCACGCCCGGCGGGCCCCAGAGTATGAACGACGGCACGTTGCCCGTTTCGAAGAACTTGCGGAACACGCCGTTCTTACCCACGAGGTGCTCCTGCCCGATATATTCGTCTATCGTGCGGGGGCGCAGTCTTTCGGCTAAGGGAGCTGACATGATCCGTGTTGTTTTATGATCCAAAAATAGGTATTTTTCCCGGAACAGGCAAATGCGGTGCCGTGGATGCAGGCAAAAAAAGGTGCCGCCGTCAGGCGGCACCCTGTATCGCACGGAACCCGGCCGGGCGTTACTCTTCCGGCTTTACCAGCGAGAGGCAGAGCTCGTCGAGCTGCGCCTGGTCGATGCAGCCCGGGGCGTCGAGCATCACATCGCGGCCCGCATTGTTCTTCGGGAAGGCGATGTAATCGCGGATTGAGTCCGAGCCGCCGAAGAGCGAGCACAGGCGGTCGAAGCCGAACGCAAGGCCCCCGTGAGGCGGCGCGCCGTATTTGAAGGCGTCCATCAGGAACCCGAAGCGCAGCTGTGCCTGTTCGGCCGTGAAGCCCAGCACTTCGAACATCTTGGCCTGCAGCTTCGAGTCGTGGATACGGATCGAACCGCCGCCGATTTCGGTGCCGTTGCACACGAAGTCGTAGGCATTGGCACGTACGCGGCCGGGGTCGCTGTCGATATACTGTACGTCCTCCGGCTTGGGCGAGGTGAACGGGTGGTGCATGGCGTAGTAGCGCTGCGTTTCGTCATCCCACTCGAAGAGCGGGAAGTCCACGATCCAGAGCGGCGCGAACTTCTTCGGGTCGCGCAGTCCCAACTGCTGGGCCACTTCCAGACGCAGGGCGCAGAGCTGTGTCAGCGTTTTGAACTTCTTGCCGCAGAGGATGAAGACCATGTCCCCGGCCTTGGCGCCGCAGCGGCCGGCCATCTCCCGGATCTCGTCGGGCGTGTAGAACTTGTCGACCGACGATTTTACGCCCTCCTGTTCGACGCGGATCCAGATCAGCCCCTTGGCGCCGATCTGCTGGCGCTTGACGAACTCCGTGAGGGCGTCGATCTGCTTGCGCGTGTAGGCGGCGCAGCCCGTGGCGGCGAATCCCGTGACGTATTCTGCGTCGTCGAAGACCTGGAAGCCGTGGCCTTTCGCAAGGTCGGTGAGGTCGGCGAACTCCATGCCGAAGCGCAGGTCGGGTTTGTCCGAACCGTATTTCTCCATCGCCTCGATCCACGGCATACGGCGCAGCGGCTCAGCCAGTTCGATGCCCATTACCTCCCTGAACATGTGCTTGGCCCAGCGCTCGAAAATTTCCAGCACGTCTTCCTGCTCGACGAACGACATCTCGCAGTCGATCTGTGTGAACTCGGGCTGGCGGTCGGCGCGCAGGTCTTCGTCGCGGAAGCAGCGCACGATCTGGAAATACTTGTCGTAGCCGGCGACCATCAGCAGCTGTTTGAGGGTCTGCGGCGACTGGGGCAGGGCATAGAACTGGTTGGGGTTCATGCGGCTGGGGACGACGAAGTCGCGGGCGCCTTCGGGCGTCGAGTTGACCAGATAGGGGGTTTCGATCTCGAGGAAGCCTTCCGCGTCGAGGAAGCGGCGGATTTCCTGCGCCATCTTGTGCCGCAGGATCATGTTGCGCTGCAACGGCGGGCGGCGCAGGTCGAGGTAGCGGTATTTCATGCGCAGGTCGTCGCCGCCGTCCGAAACCTCTTCGATCGTGAACGGGGGAACTTCGGCTTCGTGGAGTATGGTCACCTTCTGGGCGGCGACCTCGATGTCGCCGGTTGCCATCCTGGGATTTTTCGATTGCCGCTCGATGACCTTGCCGACCACCTGGATGACCCATTCGCGGCCCACGCAGCATGCCGTTTGGCGGGCTTCGGCGGGCGAGTGCTCCTCGATGACGACCTGAGTAATGCCGTAGCGGTCGCGCAGGTCGATGAAGGTCATGGCGCCGAGGTTCCTCACTTTCTGCACCCATCCGGCGAGGGTGACGGTCTGGTTTACGTTTTCGGCTCTCAGGCAGCCGCACGTATGGGTTCTGTACATAGGGGTTTGTATTTTTTGTTTGTTTTGTCCTTGCAACCCGCAAAGTTAAATAAAAGAAGCGAAATACGGAACGCGGGCCGGGATTTTTATTTGGCGCGGGGCGTGCCGCGGCGGCTCCTGCGCGGGATAATCCGCCGCCCGACGAGGCCGTTTGTAAAAGTTTGTCTATTTTTGCGGAAAATACCCGAAATGGAAGAACAGCGGAAAACCGACGAAAAATTCATGCGCCTCGCACTAAACGAGGCCCGCAAAGCGTTAAATGAACAAGAGGTGCCGATCGGTGCGGTAGTTGTAGCCGACGGTGCGGTGGTGGGCCGTGGCCACAACCTTGTCGAAACGCTCTCCGATCCTACGGCCCATGCCGAGATGCAGGCCCTCACGGCCGCGGCGTCGACCCTCGGCGGCAAATACCTGCAAGGGTGTACGTTATATGTCACCGTCGAGCCGTGCATTATGTGCGCCGGAGCCATCGGCTGGGCACAGGTAGGGCGTGTGGTGTGGGGTGCCGACGATCCCAAGAAGGGTTACAGACGTTATTCCGAGGCGGTCTTCCATCCGAAAACGACGGTCGTGCGCGGCATCCTCGGCGGGGAATGCGAGGCATTGATGACCTCTTTTTTCGCCGGGTTACGCGATTAGGCCGCATTTAGATTTTGAAAAAAAGGAAAAAAAACATACTTTTGCATCCAACGTATCCGCAACCCGGGATACATGAACTTAAAAAACGAATAGGAGAATGAAAAAATTATTAGTATCGGTAATTGCGCTGTTCGGGGCCGTATCGCTCTCGGCGCAGGATGTCACGGCAATTTACAATGAGGCGGCCGCCGCATTCGGGGCAAAGAATTTCACCGAGGCAGCTGCCAAGTTCGAACAGGTCATCGACCAGGGCATGGACAACGAGAGCGCCGCTTCGATGGTGGCTACGGCAAAATCGACGCTGCCCAAATGCTATTTCATGCTGGGCGGCGGTGCGTTGAAGACCAAGAATTACGACGAGGCGCTGAAGAACTTCGAGAAGTCGGCCGAGTTGGCCGAGCTTTACGGCGACATGAACCAGATGGCCAAGTCGAACGGCTGGGTTGCCAAGATTTACCAGATACAGGGCGGCGACGCTTTCAACAATAAGGACTATGCCACCGCGTCGGAGATCTTCGCCAAGGGCTATGCCGCCGACCCCGACAACACGGGCATGGCGCTCAACCTGGCGATGAGCTATTGCGAAATGGCCATGAGCAGCGGCGACATGTCGCAGTACGAGAAGGGTATGGAAATCTACGAGGCCGTTGCTGCCAAGACGCACCCCAAATATGCCGAAGATGCCGCCAAGGCCAAGGAGGATATGGCGCTCTATACTAACAATATGGTTGCCAAGATGCAGGCTGCCAACGATTTCGACGGGATCATCAAGATGGCCGATGACCTGCTGGCCAAGAATCCCCAGAGCGCACTGGCGCAAAATGTCCGCCTGCAGGCTTATGCCAACAAGAAGGACTATGCCAAGGTCATCGAATTGGGACAGGCTGCTGCCGATGTACAGACCGATCCGGCCGACAAGAGCCTGATGTACTACCTGCTGGGCGCCGCTTACAATGCCAAGGAGATGAAGCCGCAGGCTATCGCCGCCTTCAAGCAGGTGACCGACGGCCCGGCTGCCGAGAATGCCAAGGCTGCCCTGGCCGAACTTTCCAAGTAAGAGGGTAAGTGCCGATCGTAAGCGGGCTCCGGAAGGGGCCCGCTTCTTTTTGGTACGGAATATGCGTTGTCCTGCGCAAATCAGCTTTTTATTATGGGACGAGAATCGTATATGCGACCCGAAACCGAGGTGCTCGACGTCAGTGTCGGGCTGGGTTTCGCGGCTTCGGTAGAGGGAAAGGTCGAAGGTTTCGACCGGGAGGACTGGGATGAATAGGTTTACGTGGATTGTGGCGGCCTATTGCGTGCTGCTGAGCGGTTGCGCCGACGACGGCCTGCAGGATGTACTGCCGTCGCGGACGGTGACGCGCAACGTGCGGATCGCTGCTTGCGTCCCGTCGACGCGCACCGAACTGGCGCCGGACGGGTATAATGTGCTTTGGTCGCCGGGCGACCGTATCGGCGTCTATGTCAAGAGCGGCGACACGTTTACTGCGGAGAATGTCCCCTTGGCCTTCGAAGGGAAGGAAGCGGCTTCCGGAGGTTTTTTCAGCGGAGACATTACCCTTGCGGAAGGGGCGTCGGAGTACACGCTCTATGCCTATTATCCCTATTCGGAACAGACGTCCGCGGATGCGACCGGCGTGGGTTTCACGCTGGCGTCGCAGCAGGTGCAGGCGGCAACGGGCGATTCGTCGCACCTGGGGGATTACGACTTCCTGGTCGCCGATGCCTTGACCAGTGCCACGGGGGATTTCGGTGCCCTGCTTTTCAGGCACGCTTTTGCCATCATCGAGGCAGACCTGACGGGATCGGGAGAAATGGCCGGAAAAAACATCGCTTCGGTAATGCTTTTCAATACGGACGCCGCTTCGGTCGCCTCGAACGGTGCCCTGACCGATATGGCCAATATGACGGGCGGGTTCTCGTTCGACCTGACGGCGCCGGCGGGCAACAATACGGCGACGTATACCTATCCGTCCGTGCAGCTCAACCTGTGCGGGCTGACCTTTACGGAGCCGCCCGTACTCGGGACGTCGCCCGTAAAAACTTATTTTACGGTGAATCCCGCCGACTATTCGCGCGGCGACGGCCGGGTTTATGTCGTGGTGAATACGACCGACGGTTATACGGCGACCTATTCGCGGCCGGGACTGGTCATCGGCTCCGGGCAGATGAAAGTCATCACACAGGATATTGCCGCGGGAACCGCGCGCCAACCCGTCATAGACCTGACGGCGGATGGTAAGACGGCCAACTGCTACATTGCCACGCTTTCCTCGCAGGCCTATTCGTTCGATGCGACGGTCGCCGGCAACGGCGTGATTACCGACGGTTTGCTGCAGGCCGTACAGAAGTTCGAGGGACGTACGCTCTCGGCCTCGCTTTCTGGCGGTGAGGCCCGCCTGCTGTGGCAGAGCAACCCCTATCTGATCGAACCGGGAAGCATCTCCTATGCCGGCGGCAGAATCGGATTTTCCCTCTCGGGGCGTCCCGTTTCGCTCGGGGGAAATGCCGTGATCGGGCTTTTCGCCGATGCCGCAGCTACGGAGGCGCTCTGGAGCTGGCATATCTGGATTACCGACAAGACCAATGACGAGCTGCTCGCACAGGCGGAAACGTATACGATGTACCCGGCCTATGAACAGGCTTACGGAGCCGGAACGGCCGTCATGATGGATCGAAACCTCGGGGCGATCTTCAAGGAGGACGGCGCTTACGCCCGGTCGTTCCGGGCGCCGCTCTACCAGTGGGGACGCAAAGACCCCTTCCCGTGGGGGCTGGTGGTGTTCGATGCGCAGAGCGTACCGCATAATTACATCGACGGATGGCGTCCGGTGCAAACGACGGGTGCCCCCGGCCAGTATGTGGGCTACGTAGGCAATACGTGGTACGCCACGGCGCATCCCGACCTCTTTATCGCGACCGTGGCCGGGACGTCCTATGACTGGTATTACGGAGGGGGCAAGGGCAACGGGCCGGATTACCGCAACAATGAACTCTGGGGTAACCCTACGGGCTATACCGTGGGGCAGACTACGACCAAAACACTCTTCGATCCCTGTCCGCCGGGATGGAAGATGCCCCACCCCTATGTTTTCAGTGCATTTACCAAGACAGGCAATACTGCGACGGTGGTCAGCGGCGACGTGAACACTACGGGCTCTTTCGTCCAGGGGTGGAATTTCGTCTACGACGGTACGAATACGACCTATTACCCCGGTGTGGGTTACCGTTACGACGAATACGGTACCTTCTCGTTTACGCCGTCGGGATATTACTGGTCAAGCGCCCCGGCGCCCTCGGATACATTCGGGGCATGGGTGTTCGGCCTTACGGGCGCCAGTATCTACCAGCGCTACTCCGACCCGCGCGGGTTCGGGTTGCCCGTGCGGTGCATGAAGGAGTGATCCATCCTCCCCGGGATGAGGATTGCTTCCGAGTCGCTTTGCTCCGGGACGGTGCTGCTCCCAGCGATGTTGCCGGGGCGGGGTTATTCTCTGCCGATGTTGCTTCGGATGCGTGCCAGTCCGCTGCGGGTCAGCGGTGTCGTGCCCATGCGGGCTTCGAATTCCGCTTCGTCCATCGCCAGCCATGCCTCGGTGTCCATCGCCAGCGGGTCGAACACGGGGTCGAAGGCCGGGTTGGTGTGCATCGGGGCCTTCTGGTTGTGGGGGCAACAACTCTGGCAGCGGTCGCAGCCGAAGATCCAGCCGTCGAGGCCGATCCCTTCGGAGGGAACCTTCTCGATCGTGTGACAGGAGATACAGCGTCCCGTGTCGATCACCTTCGGGGCGACGATGGCGCCCGTCGGGCAGCTTTCGATGCAATTGTGGCAGCGTCCGCAGCGCGACCCTTCGAACGGCGGGTCGTAGACGTCGGCATCGTCCGTGAGCAGCAGTTCGCCCAGCAGGACATAGGTGCCGAAACGGGGTGTCACCAGCAGCGACTGACGGCCTATCCAGCCCAGCCCGGCTTCGACGGCCAGTTGTTTTTCGAGCAGCGGGGCCGTGTCGACGAACGCCCGCCCCGACAGATCGGGGCGTGAGGCGCGGAGTGCATCGAGCATCCTGCCGAGCATTCCCCTGATCGTCGTGTGGTAATCGGCCGCACAGGCGTAGGAGGCTACTTTCGTGCGGTGCCCGGGGGGATAACCCTCGCCCGCGCGGTTTTTATAACTCACGGCGCAGACCACGGCCGTGCGTGCGCCCTCGACCAGTTTGCGCGGGTCGGCACGCTTTTCGATATTGCGCTCCATATAGGCCAGCGACGACTGGTAGCACTTGCCCAGCCATGCCCGCAGCATCGACTCGTTCTCGGCCAGGTGGCGGCACGGGGCCAGGCCGCAAAGGTCGAACCCCGCATCGGCGGCAAGTTTTTTGATGTACTGATGGTCGAGCATTTTATTATTTTGGTTCAAAAATAGTGATTTTTAACCGGAAATTAGTAATTTCGCCCCAAACTTTCGCGTTATTGAAACGTAGTTAAAACGAAACGTATTATGACCATCAATACACTTTACGAACTGGCCCGCAACAGCGTGGAAAAGTTCGCGTCGAAAGTCGCATTTTCGATGTTCGAAGGCGACGACGTGACCTATGCCGAGGTGGGCCGGCGTATCGAAAAAGTGCAGGAGATACTTACCGGTGCGGGGCTCCGTGCCGGGGACAAGGTTGCCTTGCTCAGCAGCAACATGCCCAACTGGGGAGTCTGCTATTTCGCCGTTACTTCGGCAGGCATGGTCGCCGTGCCGATCCTGCCCGATTTTTCGGGCGAGGAACTCGACATGATCATCGCGCATTCCGAAGCCAAGGCCCTGCTCGTTTCCGACCGGCTCTTTACCAAACTCTCGAAACAGACCATTGAACGGCTGAACGTCGTGGTGCGCACCAAGAACCTGGGCGTCATTGCTCAGCGGGTCAGGGGGGAGGGCACCATGGCCGTGCCGAAGCCCGATGACCTGGCCGTGATCATCTATACCTCGGGTACGACCTCGAAGCCCAAGGGGGTGATGCTGACCCACGCGGCACTCTGCGCCCAGGTCGGGATTTCGTCGGGCATCTTTCCCGTACTGCCCGACGACGTATTCCTCTCGGTGCTGCCGCTCTCGCACACCTACGAATGTTCCATCGGCATGATCTATCCCTTCTCGATGGGTGCCAGGGTCGTTTATCTCGACCGTCCGCCCACGGCCTCGGCACTGATGCCGGCGCTGCGTGCCGTGCGTCCCTCGGTCATGCTGATCGTGCCGCTCATCATCGAGAAGATCTACCGCCACCAGGTGCTGGCCAAATTCAATTCCAATGGTTTCTGGCGTACGCTCTATAAGGTGGGATTCTTGCGCCGCTACCTCCACCGCGTCGCGGGCAAGAAACTGCTCAAGCTCTTCGGCGGGCGGCTGCGGTTCCTCGGCATCGGGGGCGCCAAACTCGACGGCGGTGCCGAAAAGTTCTTGCTGGAGGCGAAAGTGCCTTATGCCATCGGCTACGGGCTCACCGAGACCGCGCCGCTGCTTGCGGGCGCCGCACCTTCGCAGGTGCGCCTCGGCTCGACCGGGCCCCAGGCGCCGGGTGTGCAGTTGCGCCTGGAGAATATCAACCCCGACACCCGGCAGGGCGAGGTCGTGGCGCTGACGCCCAGCGTCATGCTCGGGTATTTCAAGAACCCCGAGGCGACGAAGGAGGTCTTTACCGACGACGGCTGGTTCCGCACGGGCGATCTGGGCGAGTTCGACAAGGACGGCTGGCTTTATATCAAGGGGCGCCTGAAAAATATGATCGTAGGCCCCGGCGGCGAGAACATCTATCCTGAGGATATCGAAACCGTACTCAATTCGCACGTATATATCGCCGATTCGATCGTCACCGAACAGGAGGGGCGCCTCGTGGCATTGGTGCATTTCAACCGCGACGAGATCGAGGCCATGATCGACAACTGGCGCGAGGAGTGGGAGACGAAGAAGGAGGCCTGGGAGGCCAAGACCGAGCAGCTCAAGAAGGAGATCATGGATTTCGTGAATGCCAAGGTTAACCGCTTCTCGCGGATTTCGGAGGTGGTCGAGGAAAAGGACGATTTCGCAAAGACTCCGACGCACAAGATCAAACGGTTCCTGTACAACAGGAGCAAAGACAACGACAAACCGCAGCGGGAACAGCCTGCCGGAAAACCCGAAACCAAATGACAAGACGCCTCTCCGCGGAGGGGTGTCTTGTCATTCTGCGTCAGACCTGTCTTCTACCTGGTCGAAGAATGCGCCGAGCGATATGCCGTAATAGCGGCAGAGGCGAGCGAGGGTGCTCACCGTGATATTGTATTTCTCGGTCTCGATCTTGCCGATATGGATGCCCGTGTCCTCGTAGACGGTCTCCTGGGAAACACCCTTTTCTGCACGCAGTTCCCTGAGCCGACCTGCGATCGCCTTCAGTAATGTTATGTCCCGCCAAGGTTGTTTCATATTAACAAAGAAACAAACCTCCCCAATATTTGATAATGATTTATACATCATTATCGGGGAATTTGCCTATCTTTGTCATCATACAGGAAACGCGCCAAAACGGCTTGGCAACTCACTGTGCGGGATGAGGCGTCACTGAAAATGTGTACCCGTTGCTGCCGATACCGTTTTGACCGCAGGGAACCCACCGAGGCGGGGGTTCCCTGTCTTTTTACGGCGGGTGCCCGGGGACGGGATGAGGCGGTTTTGGTTGTTGCAGCTGCACTGTTTCCGCCCGGAAGCCCCGATCTGTAATATGGGGAAAGCCCCTCCGCAAAGGAGGGGCTTTCGCCTTTTGTCCGTGGTAGTTGCTATTGCGCGGTGTCTTTGCGCGGGATAAGGGTCGTATCGACCTGGTGGGGCTTGTCGCCCACATCCACGAGGTTCTCCTCTTCGACCCCGAGCGAACGGTAATAGGCGTTGATCTCGCCGATGATTTCCTTGCGACCGGCATATACAGCCAGGTAGTAGACGTCGCCCAGCTGGTCGAGTTTCTCGTCGATGATCGGCGACACCATGTCGCCCTGCACGCCGTCGAAACGCAGGTAATATTCGATGTACTCGATCAGTGTCCTGGCGTATTCGCGCAGCAGTGCGTCGCCCTTGTCGGCCGCATCCTCCACGCCCATCGCCGAAGCGGCGTAGTACGCTTCGAGGAACGGATAGGTGTTGGAGTCCGTAAAGCGTATCTGCGACGGGGGCAGCTTCTCAAGCCCCATGTCGAGCAGTTCGACGGCTTCCTGCGCGCGATCCTGCCGCAGCAGTTCCTTTGCCACGCGGGCAAAGGCATCGCGGGCGTGCGAGGCGCTCAGGTTGTATTGGATGAAGTAATCGGCATATACCCTCGGGTCGGCGAGATTCCCGTAGCGGAATGTCTCCCTGAGCAGCGGCGCCGCATAATCCGCGTCGATGCGCCCGATTTCCCAGGGGTTTTGCACGGGAGTGAGGATCGGCACGAAACGGTAGGCGTAGCCGTCGAACTGGAGGTAATCCATCAGTCCGAAATCCTGCAATATGTAGACCTGCGTCATGTAGAGCGGGCGCTTCCAGTCGAAGTTGGCCAGCATGTCGAGGATCATCAGCTGCGTCTTGTCGATCGAGTTCTTCCGCAGGTTGATGTAGACCGTGTCGACCATCTGGGCGCGGTCTTTTTCGGCGACGATGCCCGAGGCGATGGCGTTCTCCTTGTTCACCGGTAGTGCGATGCGTTTGGTCGGGATGTAGTCGGTCATCGTCCCGTCCGAGAGCTTGATCTTGCTGCGCGGGTCTTCGCTGCGCACGAATTCGATCACGTCCTTGATGTCCACCGCGCGGTCGAAGCGGTTGTCCACCGGCACCCAGTCGTTGGTGAAGGTATACTTGCTCTTGGGCAGCGAGAAGGGTACGCCCGGGGCGTCGTTGGCCTTGGTTTTCATCTCGTCGATGTACCATTCGCCGCCCAGGTAGGAGGTGTTCATGATACGCACGTCGGGGCGTACGCCGTAGATCTCCTGGTTGTTCCAGAGCGGGAACGTGTCGTTGTCGCCGTAGTTGAGGATGATCGAGTTGGGCAGCGTCGACATCAGGTAGTTCCAGCCGATATCGCGCGCCATGTAGCGGTGCGAACGGTCGTGGTCGTCCCAGTTCTGCGCCGCGAGGATCGTCGGCACGCCCATGCAGACCACCGTCGCCGCCACGGCGGCCGTGACGTTGTTGCGCCTGGTGAGCCATGCGACCAGGTCGCGGATGGCCAGTACGCCGAACCCGATCCATATGCAGAATGCGTAGAACGACCCCGCGTAGACGTAGTCGCGTTCACGCGGTTCGCCCGGCGAAGTGTTGAAATAGAAAACCAGCGCGATACCCGTCATGATGAAGAGCCACATGACGATCGAGAAATTCCGCTGGTCGCGGTTGAGCTGGTAGATCAGTCCGATCAGCCCCAGCAGGAACGGCAGGAAATAGTAGGTGTTGCGGCCTTTGTTGTCGGCGATCTCGCGCGGCAGGCCGTCCTGCGGCCCGAGGTATTTCTCGTCGATCCACTTGATGCCCGACAGCCAGTTGCCGTCGGTGATCGTCACGCGGGTGGGCTGTATGTCGCTTTGGCGCCCTACGAAATTCCACAGGAAATAGCGCCAGTACATGTACGAGAGCTGGTAGTTGAAGAAATAGTTGAGGTTCTCGAGGAACGTCGGCTCGACGATCGTGCGCGGTTCGTACCCGTCGTCGTATACCTTCTTGGTGCCGAAGTCGAGCACTTCGCCCTGCATGGGGCGTCCCTGCGAGTCGCGGACGATTTCGCCCTTTTCGTCGCGCATGATCTCGGTTTTGGTGCGGTAGGCGGCCCATTGCTTGTACTCCTTCTCTCCTTTGCGCGCATCCCACATGCGGGGGAAGAAGTGGATGAATTCCGGGGCGTGGGTATATCCCGTGATGACCGATGCGGGCTTGTACTTGCCGTCCTCGTCGAGGTAGTAGAAATGCTTTTCCTTGTACCCTTCGGGCGGGGCCGAGTAGTAAGCGCCGAACAGCAGCGGCCGGTCGCCGTACTGGTCGCGGTTGAGCACCGACATCAGTGCGTGGGGGTTGTTGGGGTTGTTGCTGTTCATCGGCGGGTTGGCGGCGGCACGGATCGTCACCGAAGCGTAGGACGAGAACCCGATGAGGATCATGGTCGTCGAGAGCAGGATGATGTTCCACACGACCTTGCCTTTGCGGTGTGTGTACCACGAAGCCCAGCCCATGCCGCCGATCAGCGCCAGTGCGAAGAGCACCATGCCCGAGTTGACGGGCAGCCTCAGCGTGTTGACGAAGAAAAGGTCGATCATCGCCCCGACGTAGACCGTGTAGGGGATGATGATGTTGTTGACGAAGATCAGGATGGCGCCCGCGATCAGCGTGGCGTAGACGATGCCCTTGAAAGTCACCTTCTCCGTCTTGCGGAAGTAGTAGATGAACACCAGCGCCGGGATGGTCAGCAGGTTGAGGATGTGCACGCCGATCGACAGTCCCATCATGTAGGCGATCAGTACGATCCAGCGCGACGAGTGGGGCTGGTCGGCCTCCTCCTCCCATTTGAGCATCAGCCATACGACCAGCGCCGTGAACATCGACGAGAGGGCGTAGACCTCACCCTCGATGGCCGAGAACCAGAACGTATCGGTGAAGGTGTAGGCCAGGGCACCCACGATGCCTGCACCCAGGATGGCCCACACGTTGGCTCGGGTGAGCTGGCTGCCGTCGCGGGTCACGAGGCGCCGCGCCAGGTGGGTGATCGTCCAGAACAGGAACAGGATGCAGAATGCGCTGGCGATGGAGTTCATGCCGTTCACCGCCATGCCCACAAAGTCCGGGTTGCCGGCGGCGAAGAGCGTCGCCAGGCGCGCCAGCATCATGAACAGCGGGGCTCCGGGAGGATGCCCGACTTCGAGTTTATAGGAGGTTGCAATGAATTCCGAGCAGTCCCAGAGGCTCGAAACCGGTTCCATCGTCATCAGGTATACCAGTGCGGCGATGGCAAAGACCGCCCAGCCGACGATGTTGTTCCAGCGTTTGAAGGATGTCATATTTTTTCGGTATGTTTCGCTTTATGTCCTGCAAAAGTAATCATTTAACGGCGAAATCCAATCAATATTACCTGCCGAAGGCGGAAAGTTGCTATTTTTAAGGCTTTTCGGAGCCGGGCCGGATTTCCCTGTTCTGCCGTCCGGTTGCCGTAGCGTCTGCTGACGCCGGTGCGGGTTTGTGGCGTGGCCGTTTTCGAATGGCTGGCCAGGACAAGGTGGTGGGCCGCGATGTGCAAAAATGTGAAATGCCGGAGCGACGCTCCGGCATTTCCAGATGGTGGTGTGGCTGGCGGGCACGCTGCCCGGTGGTTATTTGCGGCCCGGCCTGAGGATGCCGGACAGCCAGCTGCCCATGCCGGATTTTTTCTTCTCCGGCGCCTGCGCTTTTCGGGGTGCCTCGGGGCTTACCGCTTCCCGTTTGTCCCGGGCGGATTTCTGACTTCCGGATTTTCGGTCATCCTGTCTCCGTTCCGTGTTTGCGGCCGCTGCGTTTTGCCTGTCCGGTTTTTGCCTGCCCCGGTTACGGTTGCGGCGGCGTGCCGGGCGTGCCGCGGCGTCCTTGTCCTGCGGCTGTTGCCCGTCCGGGGTCTGCTTGCCGCCAGTTCGTTGCCCCTGCGGTTTCGGATCGCCGGGAGCCTGTCCCTGCGGCTTGCGCCTGCCCGGCCTCTGTCCGGCCTGACTTTGTGCGGGCTGTTTTTGTGCGGCTCGCTTTTCCTCCGCTTGCTTCTGCCCTCCGGTTTGTGCTGTATCCGGTTTTTTCCCGGCGGGCTTTTTCCGGCTGTTTTGTGCGGGAGCCAGTTCCCCGGAATCCGGGTCGAGTTCCAGCCCGGTCAGTTTGAGGATGTCTTTCAGCAGCGGGCGTTCCTCCTCCGAGCAGAAGGCGATGGCCTGTCCGTCGCGCCCGGCGCGTCCCGTGCGGCCGATGCGGTGGACATAGGTCTCGGGCACTTCCGGCAGGTCGTAGTTGATTACCAGCGGCAGTTCGCTGATGTCGATTCCCCGCGCGGCGATGTCGGTGGCGATCAGCACCCGGCAGGCCCCCGAGCGAAAGTCGTTCATGGCCCGTTCGCGGGCGCCCTGTGACTTGTCTCCGTGAATGGCGCGTCCTTCGATGCCCGCTTTGGTGAGGATACGGGCGATGCGGTCGGCGCCGTGCTTGGTGCGCGAAAATACCAGCACCGAGCTCTCGAGGCGTTCGCGCAGCAGGGAGGCCAGCAGCGTCCGTTTTTCGGCCTTTTCGGCGAACAGGACGCTCTGGCGGATGGTCTCGACCACCGAGGCCGGGGGCGTCACGGTGACGTGCGCCGGGTTGCGGAGCATCGTATTGGCCAGTTTTACGATGTCGTCGGGCATCGTCGCCGAGAAGAAGAGCGTTTGCCGTTCGCGGGGCAGCAGCGGGAGGATTCGCCGGATGTCGTGGATGAAACCCATGTCGAGCATCCGGTCGGCTTCGTCGAGGACGAAGAAGCGGATGTCGGACAGCGAGACGTAACCCTGGCCGATCAGGTCGAGCAGGCGTCCCGGCGTGGCTACCAGCAGGTCGATGCCGCGTTGCAGCGCATCGACCTGCGGCCGCTGGTTGACGCCGCCGAAGATCACGCAGTGGCGGATGTCCGTGTAGCGGGCATAGTCGCGGCAGCATTCGTCGATCTGGATCGCCAGTTCGCGCGTCGGCGTAAGCACCAGTGCCTTGATCGTGCGCCGCCCTTTGGTGCGCGGCTCGGCCGAGAGCAGCTGGAGGATCGGCAGCGTGAAGGCCGCCGTCTTGCCCGTCCCGGTCTGGGCGCAGCCCAGCAGGTCTCGGCCTTCGAGTGCGGGCGGGATGGCCTGCTGCTGGATCGGAGTGGGGGTCGTGTAGCCTTTTTCGGCCACGGCACGCTTGAGAGGTTCTATCAGGTTCAGTTCCTGGAATGTCATTGCATATCGGTTTTGTCCCGGCGTCGTGTGCCGGATAATTCGGTGTTGATAATATACGGAGGGAAAAACGGGAAGCGTCAGACCAACGCGCACTATTATTGGCACAAAGGTACGATTAATTCCGCGATTCTGGTGCATCTCGATTAAATTTCTTATTTTTGCACAATAATTTTTCGCAATTTATGGAATCGAAACTCGTACTTTACAATACGCTCACCCGCCGCAAGGAGGTGTTCGAACCGCTGACTCCCGGCCGCGTGGGCATGTATGTCTGCGGCCCCACGGTCTACGGCGACCCGCACCTGGGACACGCCCGGCCGGCCGTGACGTTCGACTTGATGTTCCGCTACCTGAAGTCCTGCGGCTACAAGGTGCGTTACGTGCGTAACATAACGGATGTGGGGCACCTGGAGCACGACGCCGACGAGGGGGAGGACAAGATCGCCAAGAAGGCGCGCCTCGAGCAGCTGGAGCCGATGGAGGTGGCGCACTACTATACGGAGCGTTACCATCGTGCGATGGATGCGCTCAACGTCGAGACCCCGTCGATCGAACCCTATGCCTCGGGGCATATCATCGAGCAGATCGAGTTCGTCAAGAAGATCCTCGCCGACGGCTTTGCCTACGAGTCGAATGGTTCGGTCTATTTCGACGTGGAGAAGTACAATGCCAAATATAATTACGGACGTCTGTCGGGGCGTAACCTCGACGACATCATCGCCAACACGCGCGAGCTGGACGGGCAGGGCGACAAGCGCCACTCCTATGACTTCGCCCTGTGGAAGAAGGCGTCGCCCGAGCATATCATGCGCTGGCCTTCGCCGTGGGGAGAGGGGTTCCCCGGCTGGCATATGGAGTGCTCGGCGATGAGTACCCGTTACCTGGGCGAACGCTTCGACATCCACGGAGGCGGCATGGATCTGATGTTCCCGCACCACGAGTGCGAGATCGCGCAGTCGACCGCCGCGCTGGGGCACGATTCGGCACGTTACTGGGTGCACAACAACATGATCACGATCAACGGCCAGAAGATGGGCAAGTCGCTGGGCAACTTCATCACCCTTGAGGAGCTCTTCACGGGCAGCCATAAATTGCTGGCGCAGGCCTATTCGCCGATGACCATCCGCTTCTTCGTGTTGCAGGCGCAGTACCGCTCGACGCTCGATTTCTCGAACGAGGCCTTGCAGGCCGCCGAGAAGGGGTTCGACCGCCTGATGAAGGGCGTCGAAGCGCTCGGGAAGGTCAAGCCCGCCGAAACGTCGACTATCGATCCTTCCGAGTTGGAAAACCGTTGCCGCGCGGCGATGGACGATGACCTGAACTCGCCGATGGCCATTTCGGCGCTGTTCGACTGGGTGCGCATCATCAACCAGCTGGTCGACGGGCAGCAAAGCATCACGGCCGCCGACCTCGAAGAGTTGAAAGCCACGGTTTACCGTTACACGTTCGATATCCTCGGCCTGCGCGACGAGAAGGCCGCAGGTGCGGCTTCGGGGCGCGATTATGTGACCCCGCTGGTCGAGATGCTGCTCGACGAGCGCCTGAAAGCCCGTGCCGCAAAGGACTGGGCGGCTTCCGACCGCATCCGCGACGGGCTGGCCGCAGCCGGTATCCGTGTCAAAGACCGCAAGGACGGCAGCGACTGGGAACTGGAATAAGCGGAAAAAGGGAAGATCCGGATCCCGGGCGGAACTGGACGGGCAGGGCGGGCGCCCTGCGGGTGTGACGCTGTGGCGGGATGGCCTTGTGCAATATGCCGGGCGTGTCTCCGCTCCCGTTTCGGAGGCGCTGTGCGCCGTAATCAAGGAATAATAGGTAGTTTGTCCGGCTTTCGCTCGGGCAGAGTTGATAATATATGATATGTCTGCAACGATAAAAGGGGCGGCGACGGAGCTTGGGACGGAGCGTATCCGCAAGCTGCTCATGCAATATGCCGTGCCGGCGATCATCGCCATGACGGCTTCTTCGCTCTACAACATGGTCGACAGTATCTTCATCGGCCACGGGGTAGGGCCGTTGGCCATTTCGGGCCTTGCGCTGACCTTCCCGCTGATGAACCTCGCCGCGGCTTTCGGTTCGCTGGTGGGTGTGGGTGCTGCGACGCTGGTGTCCATGCGCCTCGGGCAGCGAGACTACCAAACGGCGCAGAACATCCTGGGCAACGTCGTGGTGCTGAACCTCATCATTGGCCTGGCATTCGGTTTCATAACGCTGCTGCTGCTCGATCCGATCCTCTACTTTTTCGGGGCGAGCGAGGCGACGATCGGTTATGCCCGCGACTACATGTCGATCATCCTCATGGGGAACGTCATCACGCACATGTATCTGGGCCTGAACTCCGTGCTGCGGGCTTCGGGGCATCCGCGCAAGTCGATGTACGCTACCATCTATACGGTGGTCATCAACGCGGCGCTCGACCCGCTGTTCATCTATGGCTTCGGGTGGGGTATCCGCGGCGCGGCCATCGCCACGGTGCTGGCGCAGATTATCGCGCTCATCTGGCAGTTCCACATCCTTTCGGACAAGAGCGAACTGCTCCATTTCCGGCGCGGCATTTACCGCCTGCGCCGCAAGATCGTGCGCGACATCCTGGCCATCGGCATGTCGCCGTTCCTGATGAACCTGGCGGCGTGTTTCATCGTCATCCTGATAAACAAGGGGCTCAAGCAATATGGCGGAGACCTGATGATCGGGGCCTACGGCATCGTCAACCGTCTGGCGTTCTTCTTCGTGATGATCGTCATGGGCATCAACCAGGGGATGCAGCCCATTGCGGGTTATAACTTCGGTGCGCGGCAGTACGACCGTGTGCTGCGCGTGCTGCGGCTGACGGTCATCGGCGCCACGTGCGTCACGGGCGCCGGGTTCCTGATGGGCGAACTGGCGCCCCGGCTGGCGGTGTCGGCCTTCACGAACGACCCCGAACTGATCCGGCTGGCGGTCGAGGGAATGCGCATCGTCTTCGTCTGTTTCCCGATCATCGGGTTCCAGATGGTGGCGACCAATTTCTTCATGAGCATCGGCATGGCCGGCAAGGCGATCTTCCTGTCGCTTTCGCGCCAGCTGTTGTTCCTGATGCCGGGACTGATTTTCCTGCCCCATATCTTCGACGTCCATACCCGTTGGGACGGCAGTTGGGGCGTATGGTGCGCGATGCCGCTGTCCGACCTGATGGCGTCGGTCGTAGCCTTCTTCATGCTGGTATACCAGTTGCGAAAATTCCGGGCGCAGATGGATGCGGCCCGTTCAACGAACCTCCAATAATGCCGATTATGGAAGATAAATTCGTCATCAACATCGGGCGCCAGCTGGGCAGCGGCGGCAAAGCCGTCGGCGAGGCCGTGGCACGCAGGCTCGGGATCGGGGTCTACGACAAGCAGCTCATCAACCTGGCTGCCGAGCAGAGCGGCCTGTGTCCCGAGGTGTTCGAACGGGTCGACGAAAAAGAGTCGCGCAACCTCTTTTCGACGCTCGTCGCTTACCTGCGCTCGCCGTTCGTGGGAAGCGAATATGCCGGGAGCAACGTGCTCAGCAACGACGCCCTGTTCAAGATCCAGAGCGACGTGATCCGCGACATCGCCGCGCGCGAGTCATGTGTTTTCGTCGGCCGCTGTGCCGACTACATCCTGCGCGACCATCCGCGGGCGGTGAATGTCTTTGTCGCGGCCGACCGTGCCGACCGTTGCGAGCGGCTCTGCCGCCAGTGCGGCATTACGCCCGGGGAGGCCGAGGCCCGGATGGATCGGGAGGATGCGCGGCGCGCGGCGTACTACAACTATTACAGCAGCGGTACGTGGGGCATGGCTTCGACCTACCACCTCTGCGTCGATTCGTCCGTGCTGGGGATCGACGGCACGGTGGATTTCGTGCTGGAGTTCGTGGAGCGCAAACTGGGTGTGAAGCCCGGGGCGATTTAATTGTCAATACGGTAAACTTATGATACTTGCAGATCAGATAAAGGAGTTGGAGCAGCGCCGCGAGGCTTTGGAACGATGCCTGGGTATCGACCAGAAACGCATCGACCTGCGCAACGAGGAGGAAAAGACCCAGGAACCCGATTTCTGGGACACCCCCGACAAGGCGCGCGAGCAGTTGCGCAAGGTCGCCGCCATCAAGGCATGGGTCGACGACTACGATGCCGTGGCCAAGGATGTCGAAGACCTGGGGCTGATGCCCGATTTCGTGAAGGAAGGGGTCATGAGCGAGGTGGAGTTGGACGACCATTACGCACAGACGCTCGAGCGCATCGAAACGCTCGAAATGCGCAACATGCTGCGCCGCGAAGAGGACAAGCTTGGGGCGATCATGGACATCAACGCCGGGGCCGGGGGCACCGAGGCGCTCGATTGGGCGTCGATGCTCCTGCGCATGTACACCCGCTGGGGCGAGGCGCACGGTTACAAGGTCAAGGTGCTCGACTACCAGGCCGGCGACGAGGTGGGCGTGAAATCCTGTACGCTGGAGTTCGAGGGCGAGTATGCCTACGGGTACCTCAAGAGCGAAAACGGCGTGCACCGCATGGTGCGCCTTTCGCCTTTCAATGCCAATAACAAACGCCAGACGACTTTCGCCTCGGTGTTCGTGTCGCCTGCCGTGGACGATACGATCGAGGTTACGGTCAACCCGTCGGACATCGAGTGGGATACGTTCCGTTCGAGCGGCGCCGGGGGGCAGAATGTCAACAAGGTCGAGACAGCCGTGCGCCTGCGCTACCACGGCAAGGACGCCGATACGGGCGAGCCGGTGGAGTTCCTGATCGAGAATATGGAAACCCGTTCGCAGCTGATGAACCGCGAGAATGCCATGCGCATCCTCCGTTCGAAGCTCTACCAGCGGGAACTGGATAAACGCATGGCCACGCAGCAGGCGCTCGAGGCTTCGAAGAAGAAGATCGAGTGGGGATCGCAGATCCGCTCCTATGTCTTCGACGACCGGCGTGTGAAAGACCATCGCACGGGCGTGCAGACTTCGGCTGTCGAGGCGGTGATGGACGGCGACCTGGATGCCTTCATCAAGGCCTACCTGATGGAATACGGCGCCGAGGCGTAGCTCCTCCGCGGTCGGTTCCGACAACCGGTTCGCGTACGGCCGGTATTTCCCGTCGGACGATCCGTATTGTATCGGGTGCCCGGTTCTTATTGCCCAGTCCACTTCTGCCGTGCCGCCGGCCCTTGTGTCCCGCCGCACCCGCTGCCGGGCGGAGGCAGGGCAGGCTGCCGGAGGATTCCCTGCCGGGGGGGCGATATCCGGCGGGCAGGAAGCCCGGGCGTTATAAATTGTTATCTTTGCCGTATGAAGAAATTTGTCATCTCCCTGTTGTCCGTTATCTTCCTTTGCGCTGCGGCCACGGCGCAGGTATTGGTCGGTATGACCGACACGACGGCTTATTTCCCGCAGCTGGAAGGGCGGCGCGTGGCGGTGCTGGCCAACCATACGGCCGTCGCGCGGTTCTGCGCCGGTGCGCCGGGAGCTGCGGCGGACACTGCGGTTCGGCTGCCGGGGGCGGCGTCCGACGGGACGATACACCTGGTCGACCTGCTGCACGGTCGGGGCTTCGACGTGACCGGCATTTTCTCCCCCGAGCACGGGTTTCGCGGTACGGCCGACGCGGGCGAGCATGTCGCAAGTTCGGTGGATGCTGCGACCGGGATCCCGATCCGCTCGCTCTACGACGGGAATACGAAGCGCCCTTCGGACGAAGCCATGCGGTCGTTCGACGTACTGGTGGTCGACATGCAGGACGTTGGTCTGCGGTTCTATACCTACTATATCACGATGCTCCGCATGATGGACGCCTGTGCCGAATCCGGCCGCAGCGTCATCGTGCTCGACCGTCCCAACCCCAACGGGCACCACGTCGACGGCCCCGTGCTGGACATGAAATACAAATCGGGCGTAGGGGCGTTGCCGATCCCCGTGCTGCATGGCCTGACGATGGGCGAAATCGCCCGGATGGCCGTCGGCGAAGGCTGGGCCGCAAGCTGCGACCTGCAAGTCGTGCGTTGCCGCAATTATACGCACGACACTCCGTACGAGTTGCCCGTCGCCCCGTCGCCCAACCTGCCGACGCAACGGGCCGTCTACCTCTATCCCTCGGTGTGCCTCTTCGAAGGTACGGTCGTGAGCCTCGGGCGCGGTACGGATAAACCGTTCGAGGTTTACGGACATCCCGACATGACCGGCTGCCTGTTTTCGTTTACGCCCCGTCCGACTGCGGGAGCCAAACATCCGCCGCTCGAAGGCAGGCGCTGCCACGGCGTCGATTTGAGCCGGATGCCGCTCGGCGAAGCCCGGGCGGAGGGCCTGACCCTGAAATATGTGATCGAAGCCTGCCGCAACCTGGGACTGGGCGATAAGTTTTTTACGCCGATGTTCGAAAAGCTCATCGGCGTGGGGTATGTCCGTGAAATGATCCTTGCCGGAGCTTCGGAGGCCGAAATCCGTGCCCGCTGGGCGGACGACGTGCGGCGCTTCCGGAAGCTGCGCGGGCGTTACCTGCTTTACGAATAATCTGACAACCGCCCCGGATGATTCCGGGGCGGTTGTCAGATGAAAGCGGGATGGCCGGTGCTTGATTTGGCGTGGAAATAGTGACGCCTGCTTCGTTGCAGCCGCCCCGCCGGATCGCCGCCAGCCCTCCCCTTTACGGGGGAAAGGGTGCGGGTACTCTTTCCCCCGTAGGTCTTGCAACGCCTGTCCGGAAAAATTTCCCATGCCCGAGCACGCCGCCTGCCTTGCAACACGGACATCCATGTGGCGAGGGCGGAAACCGGCAGACAAAATATTTCGGTTTCTATGCTTTCCGGTCTTTGTGATTATTACGGAATTTCCCGCGAGGAGTTTTTCAGGGGTGTCGGGTCGGCCGAATAAAAGCGTCCCAAAAGGGACGCTTTTTCGTTAAATGACCTCCGTGATCCGGTCGTCCTCAGTGACGGGCCGGATGACCCGGCACGGGTTGCCGAAGGCGATGACCCCGGCCGGGATGTCGCGCGTTACGACGCTGCCGGCGCCGATAACCGTACCGTCGCCTATCGTCACGCCCTGCATGACCACGCAGTTGCCGCCGATCCAGACGTTGTCGCCGATGGTGACCGGAAGCGAACGCATGACGCCCGCGTTGCGCTGGTCGGGCAGCAGGGCGTGCGTCACGGTGTAGATGCCCACGTTGGGGCCGATGAATACGTGGTTGCCGATGGTCACGGGTGCTTCGTCGAGGATCGTGAGGTTGAAATTCCCCGTAAAGTCCTCCCCGATTGAAATCTGCGACCCGAAATCGCAGTGGAACGGGCTGTGGATGCAGAATGTGCCGCCCGTGCGGCCGAACAACTGCCGGATGATCGCATTGCGTTCCTCCTCGCGGCTCGAGGGCAGGCTGTTGAACCGGAAGACCAGTTCTTCGCAGCGTTGCAGTGCCTTCCTGATCTGCGGCTTGCGGGCGTAGAGCCACATGCCGGTTTTCATCTTTTCAAGGTCGTCCATAATTTTATTTTTCGTAGTTGTTTATTTCTATGCCCTGTCGGACGCATTTCCCGGGTTTGCCGTGCCGCGTGGCTAACTCTCCTCCGGGAAGGGGAGGGCAGGCTTGCCAATGCGGCCACAGGCGGTGGGCAACAGCGGGCGGAAGCGAAAATCCGGGCCGGGGATTCCTGCTATGTCGCGTTGTATAATCCGCTCATTCCGAGCTGAAATATTCGTATGCCGCCCTGGAGACCGCAGCGGCGATGGCAGCATTTGCGGCGTCGTTTTCTTCCGATTCGGTGACGAATACCGCGATGCAGTAGCGGCGTCCGTCGGGCAGGAGCACATAGCCGGCATCGTTGTCCGCGATGCGGATGCCTTCGGCCGTGCGGTCGGATGAGCCGGTCTTGTGTCCGATCACGATTTCGGCTGGCAGCCCGGCCTTCAGTTTGTTTGCGCCCGTGGTCGTTCCGCACAACAACCGTTGCAGGAGAGCGTTGTACTCCCCTTTGAGCAGCCTGCCCTGCAGGAACAGGTCGAACAGTGTACAGACGGACGAAGGGCGTGCCTTGTTGACCCGCTGGTTCCCGATGCCGTGGTGCATCTCCTCCTCGCTGGCGGCGATGCGGATGCCGCCGATCCCCAGCGAACGGACGTAGGCCTCTACGGCTTCGGGGCCGCCTGCTTCCCGCAGCAGAATGTCGCAGGCGATGTTGTCGCTCTCCGACACCATGTAGCGGAGCAACTGCCCGAGCGTCAGCGTGCCGCCGCCTGCGGGCAGCGAATCGCGCATCGGGCTGTATGTGCCGGGTAGGAGCAGGTCGGGCGTGATGCTGATCGGCTGCGTGAGCGGTATGCCTTCGCGCTGCATGCGGTCGAGCACGGCCAGTGCCACGGGAAATTTAAAAACGCTCATCATCGGTAACAGGGTGTTGTTGCGCGCAATTGTTTCCCCGCCGGGCGTGCGGACGGCGACCCCGACGAAGGCTTTGTGCTCCGACACGATTTCGTCCAGCCGGGATTCGAATTGTCGTGTCGCCGTATCGCAAGACGCTGTGAGAACCGACAGGCATAGGAGCAGGAGTTTTTTCATAAGCTGGCAGAGGAGAAAAAAGCACACCTTTTCGGGGTGTGCTTTTTTTCGGATTTTTCCGTGTTGCTTATCCTTCGATGATAGCCTCGCTCGGGCAAACGCCGGCGCAGGTACCGCAGTCGATGCACTTATCGGGATCGATGACATAGATATCGCCGGCCGAGATCGCTTCGGTCGGGCACTCGCCGATGCAGGTGCCGCAGGCAACGCAGGAATCAGTGATTTTGTAAGCCATTTTTGTTGAAATTTATTGTTAAAAGTTGTGTTGTGTCAGCAAATATAGAAACTTATTTGATAATATCAAAACCCGTATAGGGGATCAGCGCCTCGGGAATCCGGATGCCGTCGGGGGTCTGGAAATTCTCCAGCAGGGCGGCCACGATACGCGGCAGCGCCAGCGACGAGCCGTTGAGCGTATGTGCCAGCTGTGTTTTCTTGTCGGCATCACGGTAGCGGAGCTTCAGGCGGTTGGCCTGGAACGACTCGAAGTTGGAAACCGACGAGACCTCCAGCCAGCGTTTCTGCGCCTCGGAGTAGACCTCGAAATCGTAGGTCAGCGCCGAGGTGAACGACATGTCGCCGCCGCACAGGCGCAGAATGCGGTAGGGCAGCCCCAGCGACCTGACGATAGACTCCACGTGGGCCACCATGCCGTCGAGCGCTTCGTACGACGCTTCGGGCAGGCTCAGCTGCACGATTTCGACCTTGTCGAACTGGTGCAGGCGGTTCAGTCCGCGCACGTCCTTGCCGTACGAGCCGGCTTCGCGGCGGAAGCAGGGGGTATAGGCGGTCATCTTCACCGGGAAGTCCTTTTCGTCGAGGATCACGTCGCGGTAGATGTTCGTCACAGGTACTTCGGCCGTCGGGATCATGTAGAAATTGTCGGCCGTGGCGTGGTACATCTGCCCTTCCTTGTCGGGCAGCTGGCCCGTGCCGAAGCCCGAGGCTTCGTTGACCATGATCGGCGGTTCCACTTCGAGGTAGCCGGCCCGGGTGTTGCAGTCGAGGAAATAGTTGATCAGCGCACGCTGCAGACGGGCTCCCTTGCCTTTGTAGACGGGGAATCCTGCGCCCGTGAGCTTGACGCCCAGGTCGAAGTCGATGATGTCGTATTTGCGCGCCAGCTCCCAGTGGGGCAGCGGGTTTTCAGGTAGTTGGGTGTAGTTTTCGACCAGTTTTACGACGAGGTTGTCCTCGGCGGTCTTGCCTTCGGGCACGATGTCGGCCGGGAAATTGGGCAGCGAGACGATCGCTGCTTGCAACTCCTCCTGCACGTTGTGCGATTCGGCCTGCAGGCGGTTGGATTTTTCCTTGAGGTCGGCGACGAAGCGCTTGCGCTCCTCGGCTTCGTCGCGGCGGCCCTGTCCCATCAGCGCCCCGATCTCCTTGGCGGCTTTGTTCTGCGCTGCCAGCGTATTGTCCAGTTCGGTCTGGATGGCCTTGCGGCGGTCGTCCAGCGTTTCGATCCTGGCGATGACCGGTGCGGCGTCCACTCCCTTCTTGGCGAGCTTGCGGATCGCGGCCTGCTTGTCATCGCGGATTTGCTTTATCGTAAGCATGGTATCCTGTGTTTTTGTGTGTATTCGTGTTTACAAATTGCAAAATTATAAAAAACACGCCAACTTGCACTCCTGTCGCTCCGTTTTTTGTCTGTTTCATAAAAAAACGGAGTTTCACCGCGTGCGGGAGCCCGGATGACATTTTTCCGGGGTCACAAGTCCGCATTTGTCGCGGATTTTGTTAATTTTGCAAAAAATAATGCGTTGAAATCCGTCGAACTACTCGCTCCCGCCAAAGATTTTCAGTCGGCCGTCGCCGCCGTGGACTACGGTGCCGATGCCGTGTATATCGGCGGGGCGAAGTTCGGAGCCCGTTATGCGGCAGGCAATAGCGCCGGCGAGATCGCCCGTGTGGTGGAATATGCCCATCGCTACGGAGTGCGGGTGCATGCCACGCTCAACACGCTGATCTACGACGACGAGCTGGAGGCCGCCGGGCGGCAGGCCCGCGAACTGATCGCGGCCGGGGTCGATGCGCTGATCGTGCAGGACATGGCGCTGCGGCGCATGAACCTGCCGGTCGAGTTGCATGCTTCGACGCAGATGTGCAATATGACACCTGCCCAGGCGCGTTTCCTGGGCGAGTGTGGGTTCGCCCGGGTGATCCTCGAACGGGCGCTTTCGCTCGGCGAAATACGGGACATCTGCGCTGCGACCGCGGCCGAGGTGGAATGTTTCGTCCACGGGGCGATCTGTGTTGGTTACAGCGGCCGCTGTTTCCTCTCGCGGTCGGTGTCCGACCGCAGCGGCAACCGCGGGGCGTGCAGCCAGCCGTGCCGCCTGACTTACGACCTGACCGACGGCCGGGGACGTACCTATATTGCCGGGAAACACCTGTTGTCGGTGCGCGACCTGAACCTTTCGGCGCATATCGGCGAGTTGCTCGACGCGGGCGTCACTTCGTTCAAGATCGAAGGGCGGCTCAAGGATGTCGGTTATATAAAGAACATTGTGGCCTACTACCGTCGCGAGGTCGACGCGGCGCTGGCCGTAAGGCCGCATCTGCGGCGGGCTTCAGCCGGGGAGAGCATCCCGGATTTCACGCCCGATACGGCCAAGAGCTTCACGCGCGGGGAGTCGGAATATTTCTTCGCGGGCAAGCGGCCGGGCGTGGCGTCGTTCGATACGCCGAAGGCGGTGGGCGAGTATGTGGGCCGTGTGGTGCGGGTCGAAAAGAACAGGTTCCGTCTCGATCGGGGCGGTTTGCTCGCCGCGGGCGACGGCATCTGTTTCCTCACCGACCGGGGGTTCGCAGGCACCAATGTCAACGCCGCCGACGGCGACTGTGTGACGCCCAACCGCATGGAAGGTATTGTGCCCGGGACGGAGGTCTACCGCAATTACGACCACCGTTTCAACCAGCTCCTCGCCCGCAGCCGTACGCGCCGCGTGATCCCCGCCTCGGTGCTGGTCGAAGCGACGGCAGGGGGTGTCAGGTTCAGCTATACCGACTGTGAGGGGGTGACGGCTTCGGCCGCACGCAGCGTCGCCCTGGAAAGGGCTAAAAATGCCGCGGCCAATACCGCGGCATTGCGGACGCAGGCGGTGAAGGGCGGCGATACGGTTTTTGCCGTGCGCGGGGCCGAAGTGCGGGGCGGCGACTGGTTCGTCCCGGCGTCGCTGGCCGCGGAGTTGCGCCGCGAGGGGCTCGATGCATTGTCGAAGGCCCGGTCGGAGCGCGGCATCGGACACCGGATATTGCCCGAAGGCAGGGCGGAATATCCAGCGGAATGCCTTTCGGCGGAGGAAAATGTCACCAACCGCCTCGCTGAGGCGTTTTACCGCGACCACGGGGTCGGGCGGATCGAACGGGGGCTGGATCTCGCGGCTTCGACGGCGGGGCGCCGCGTGATGCGTTCGGCCTACTGCATCCGCCGCGAGATCGGCGAGTGCCTGAAGGAGCATCCCCGCCTGCGGGGCGAACTGTGGCTCGAACGCGGCGGTTCGCGCTATCGGCTGGAGTTCGACTGCGATCGGTGCGAGATGAGCCTGGTGGACTGTACCAAGACGAAATTATGAAACCTAAACGATAACTCCATGATGAAAAAAACTCTTTTGATCCTTGCGGCAGCGCTTTCGGGCGTGTTGGCTGCCGGCGCCCAGACCGGGCGTGAATGGCAGGATCCTGCCGTCAATGAAATCAACCGCCTGCCGATGCGCTCGTCGTTCGCCGCGGGCGAGCGCCTGTCGCTCGACGGCGTATGGAAATTCCACTGGGTACGCAACGCTTCGGAGCGTCCGTCCGGCATCGGGGCCGTCGACTACGACGATGCGGCGTGGGGCAGCATGCCCGTGCCGGGGATGTGGGAGCTGAACGGTTACGGCGAGCCCGTCTATGTGAATATCGGCTATGCCTGGCGCGGTAATTTCAGGAACGATCCGCCCTATGTGCCCGATGCCGAGAACCATGTGGGTTCCTACCGCCGCACGTTCGACATCCCGGCATCGTGGGGCGGCAAGGACATCCATCTTTCGATCGGTTCCGCTACGTCGAACGTCTATGTCTGGGTCAACGGACGTTTCGTCGGTTACAGCGAGGACAGCAAGCTGGCCGCGCAGTTCGACATCACGAAGTTCGTGAAGCCGGGCGAAAACCTCATCGCCCTGCAGATGTTCCGCTGGTCGGACGGCACCTACCTCGAAGACCAGGACTTCTGGCGCTTCGCGGGCATTGCCCGCGGCGTGGAGCTGACTGCCCGCGACAAGGCGCACCTCGAAGACGTGCGTATCACGCCCGTGCTGGATTCGGAATATAAGGACGCCACGCTGCGCGTCGAGGTGGAAACCACGCCCCGCGTGAAGTCGGTCGGTCTGACGCTGCGCGATGCGGCGGGCGGTGTCGTGGCGGAACATCGATTGCAGCCTGCCGGCGGCAAGGGCGGGTATGTCTTCGAGGTCGCCGACCCGGCCAAATGGTCGGCCGAGACCCCGAACCTCTATACGCTCGAGATCGCCGTGTCGGACGGCAGGGGCGTGACCGAGACCGTGACGCAGCCCGTGGGCTTCCGTTCCGTGGAGATCAGGGACGCACAGTTGCTCGTGAACGGGCAGCCCGTGCTGATCAAGGGCGCCGACCGCCACGAGATGGATCCCGTCGGCGGCTATGTGGTGAGCCGCGAACGGATGATCGAGGACATCCGCATCATGAAAGAGATGAATATCAACGCCGTACGCACGAGCCACTATCCCAACGACCCGCAGTGGTACGAGCTGTGCGACCGCTACGGCATCTATGTCGTGGACGAGGCCAACGTCGAGTCGCACGGCATGGGCTACGGCGACAACACGCTGGCCAAGGCGCCGGCTTATGCGCAGGCACACATGGAACGCAACCGGCGCATGGTGCTGCGCGACAAGAACCATCCTTCGGTCATCATCTGGTCGATGGGCAACGAGGCGGGCATGGGCCCCAACTTCGAGGCATGCTACCGTTGGATCAAGGAGTACGACCCTTCGCGTCCGGTGCATTACGAACGTGCCGTGTACGATCAGGACGGGGCCTTCACTGACATCATCTGCCCCATGTACTGGGGCTATGAACAATGCGAGAAATATGCTCGCAACAACCCCTCCAAACCGCTCATCCAGTGTGAATATGCCCATGCCATGGGAAATTCGATGGGGGGCCTAGACCATTATTGGGAACTGGTGCGCAAATACCCCTCCTACCAGGGCGGTTTCATCTGGGACTTCGTCGACCAGGGGCTTGTCCGCTACGAGCCCGACGGCCGTGTGTCGTTCCTCTACGGCGGCGATTTCAACGACTACGATGCGACGGACAACTCGTTCAACTGCAACGGTATCATCGCCCCCGACCGCACGTGGCACCCCCATGCCTACGAGGTGCAGCGCCAGTACCAGAGCATCTGGACTACGCCCGTCGACCTTGCGCGGGGCAGGGTCGAGGTCTATAACGAAAATTTCTTCATCGGGCTGGATGCCTACGAAATGGAGTGGCAGCTGCTTGCCGACGGCCGTGTGGTGAAGGCCGGCCGCATCGGCGACCTCGATGTCGCCCCGCAGCAGCGCCGTGCATATGAGCTGGGATTCACTGCAGCCGATTTCTGCCCGCAGGCGAAGGAAATCCTGGTGAACGTGGCCTATAAACTCAAAGAGAAGCAGCCGCTGCTCGACATCGGCCATACGGCGGCCAGACAGCAGTTCGTCGTACGCGAGTACGACTGTAAGGCCGGTTTTGGCCTTGCGGCCTCGGCGCGTCCCGTAGAGGTGACCCGCTGGGAACGCGGTGCGCGTGTCGAAGGGGATACGTGGCAGGTGTTCTTCTCGCGCGACGGGTTCCTGGCGGCATACACGGTCGACGGCCGTGAGCTGATGGCCGAGGGCGCCGAACTGCGCCCGCAGTTCTGGCGTGCCCCGACCGAGAACGACCTCGGGGCGAGGCTGCACCAGCGTCAGGCCGTATGGAAGAACCCCGAACTGCGGCTTACGAAGTTCGACGCTGCGGTCGAGGACGGGGTGGCTGTCGTGGAGGCCCTCTATGAACTGCCCGCCGTGAAAGCTACGCTGGCGCTGACCTACCGCATCAACGGTGCGGGCGAAATGGAGGTCACCGAGCGGATGACCGCCGACAAGACGGCCGAGGTGCCCAATCTGTTCCGCTTCGGCATGACGCTCACGATGCCGGCGCGTTACGACCGTGTGATTTATTACGGCCGCGGTGCGCACGAGAACTATGCCGACCGCCTTTCGTCGGCCGACCTGGGGCTTTACGAGCAGCGTGTCGCCGACCAGTACCACGATGAATACGTGCGTCCGCAGGAGTCCGGCACCAAGGGCGGCCTGCGCTGGTGGACGGTGGCCGACAGCGCCGGTACGGGGCTGACGATCCTTGCCGATGCGCCGTTCTCGGCCTCGGCGCTGCCGTACGCCACGGCAGACCTCGACGTATCGAATTTTCCGCCGCAGCAGCATTCCGGGACGCTCGTGGCACGCGATGCCACGTTCGTGAACTTTGACCTGCTGCAATCGGGCCTGGGCTGTATCGACAGCTGGGGCGCATTGCCCGAAAAGCAGTTCCGGGTGCCCTACGGCGATTATACGTTCCGCTTCATGCTGAAGCCGACGGTAAAGTAACCATAAGCATGCAAGGACAGTTGACACCCTCGTTCGGGGATTACGAACTGATCGACACGGGGGATTTCGAGAAGCTCGAACGCTTCGGGCAGTACGTCACCCGACGTCCCGAACCGCAGGCCATCTGGCGGCGCTCGCTCCCCGAGGGGGAGTGGCGCCACATGGCCGACGCGGCCTTCCTGCGCGACGTGCGCAGCGACGAACGCGGCGAATGGTGCCTGCGCCCCGGCATGCCCCCGCGCTGGACGGTGGCCTACGAATACAAGGATATGGCACTCCGTATGCGCTTGGGACTCACGTCGTTCAAGCATGTCGGCATTTTCCCCGAACAGGCGGCCAACTGGAACTTCATCTACGATAATTGCCGGGCGCTGGCTTCGGGCGGGACGTTTCCTGCGGATATTTCCGGTGCGGCCGCGGCCGGGAGTCTCCTGCCGGCACACGATGTTGCAGTGCCGTCAGGCGCCGGATCGGGCCGGGACGGGCACTCTGCCACCGGCCCGGGGCGTTGCGTCACGCTGCGCGTGCTGAACCTCTTTGCCTATACGGGCGGGGCGAGTCTCGCGGCATGTGCCGCAGGGGCGGATACGACGCATGTCGATTCGGTGAAGCAGGTGGTCACCTGGGCGCGCGAGAACATGGAGCTGAGCGGGTTGGACGGCATCCGGTGGATCGTCGAGGATGCGCTGAAATTCGTGCAGCGCGAAGTCCGCCGCGGCAACCGTTACCACGGCATCATCCTCGATCCCCCGGCCTACGGGCGGGGTGCCAACGGCGAGAAATGGATTCTCGAGGACAACATCTGCGAGATGCTCGAGTGCTGTGCCCGGTTGCTGGAGCCGCAGGGAGCGTTCCTCGTGCTGAACCTCTACTCGATGGGGCTTTCGTCCACGCTGGCCCGTACGGCCGTGCGGCAGGCGTTCGGTGCACCGCGTACGGAGCAGTACGGCGAACTATGTTTTACCGACCGGGCGGGCAAGCAGCTGCCGCTCGGTACGTACTACCGTTTTACACGTTAAAAACTTGGAACCATGAGTATTCTGATCGTATTGTTCGGCCTGCTGAGCGACTGCCTGTTGTCCGTCCTGGTGGGCATCATCGGCAGCAGCCGGCGCATCGGCTTCGGGCTGGCATTCCTCGTGAGCCTGATCTTCACGCCGCTCGTGGGGCTTATCATCACCCTGCTGACCGACCCGTTGCCGTACGGCGGCCAGCGCTGGGGCTGCGTCGGCACGTTCGTGGCCATCCTCGGCCTGTTGTTCCTCTGCGCCTTCCTGATCCTGTTACTGGCCGGAGGCGCCGTCGTCGCCATGTTCTGATTTCCCGTAACGCCCCTCCAGCAGGAGAATCATGTTTTCGAGTTTCTTCTCGTACTCTCCGAAAAACCAGTCGTCGAAGGCCCTGGGGATCAGCCCGATCCAGTTTCGTACCGTTTTGTCGGAGAGCGTTTTCTCGAATCCTTCGCGGTAGGGTGAATTCCAATGGAGATTCTCCATTTGGGAGGGTAGCATGGCCTGCATGCGCTGGTCGTAGTACAGCTGCATGTAGTCGTCGAACGCCGCGAGTTCCTTATAGCAGCGCAGCAGGTCGATGAGGGTCTGCTTGTCGGCGATATGGGAGGCGATGCCCGTCGTCTTGAGCATTTCCAACGCATCGCTCGACAGGCGGTAGGGCTTGTCCATGCCGCCTGTGATGTAGCGCGAATAGGTTTCGACCGTGTCGGACGGGAACCCTGCGAGCGAAAAATCCGCTTCCAGCAGGCGCCGTGCCACCCATTTGTCTTTGCCGTATGTGTACTTGTAATCCCGGACGACCTGCAGGTTGTCGTGCAGTTCGGATGCGACGAGTTGCATGGCCTGCCGTACCTCCCGCTGTTTGGCCGCTTCGGTGATCCGGGCGGTCAGCCACAGGGTCAGCAGTACGCCGCCCGTGACGATCGAGAACTGGCGCGCGTAGTCGCCGATTTTCCACTTTTTAATTCGTTTCTTGAGGGGTTTCTTCATGGCTGCGAGGGTGTTTCCCTTCCGGGATGCTCAGAATATGTAGTATATCAGGATGCCCGCCGCGGCCGAGAGGCAGATCAGCAGGATGGGGTTCACTTTTTTGACCGAGGCGACGAAGACGCCGCCGAACAGCGCCCAGCTCCAGCCGTCGATGAAGTTCTGTTCGTCGGGTGCTTTGCTGTGCGGGAACATCAGCAGCAGTGCCGCCGAGGCGATCATGCCGATGACCACGGGGCGCATGCCCTTCATGGCTCCTTCGACGACGGGGTTTTGCTTCAGGCGGAGGAAGAAGCGCGTGATGAGCAGCATCAGCGTGAGCGACGGCAGGCATACGGCAAACGTCGCCAGCGCCGCACCCAGGATGCCGCACCACGCGTTGCCGGCCTGTGCGCCGACCGTGTAGCCGACATAGGTGGCCGAGTTGATGGCGATGGGCCCGGGGGTGATCTGCGAGATGGCTACGATGTCGGCGAATTCGGCGTTGGTCATCCAGGCGTGCTGCACGACCACTTCGTTCTGGATGAGCGAGAGCATGGCGTAGCCGCCTCCGAAGCCGAAGAACCCTATTTTCAGGTAGCTTACGAACAGTTGCCAGAAGATCATTTGCCTGCTTTTTTAGCGATGAATAATGTCCATGCGATGCCGATGGCCGCCGCTGCGATCAGGATATAGATCGGCGACCAGCCCAGGTACCATACGGCCAGCGCCGACGCGGCGATCACCGCGAACATGGCCCAGTGCATCCCCCGCGCCAGCGAGATCACCGGCACGACGATCAGTGCCACCACGGCCGGGCGCATGCCCTTGAATGCGGCGTCCACGATAGGGTTGTGGCGGATGTCGGCAAACAGGAGCGCGATCGCGAGGATGATGACGAACGATGGCAGGACGCTGCCCAGCAATGCCGCCACGGCGCCTTTCAGCCCCCGCATCTTGTAGCCTACGAACACCGAGGTGTTGATGGCGATGGGGCCCGGAACGGATTGTGCGAGGGTCAGCAGGTCGAGGAACTCCTTGTGCTCGATCCAGCCGCGCTTGGCGATCAGCTCCTGCTCGATGAGCGGCAGCATGGCGTATCCCCCGCCGAAGGTGAAAAGCCCGATCTTGAAGAAGGAGGCGAAAATGGTACGAAGTCGTTGCATGTTTTCCGTGTTCTTTACTTAATCCGGCGTGTGCGGCGGCCCTGTCGCAGGGGCGGGGTTCCGGGGGCGGCTATGCTTCCCGCCCGGCCGTTTTATTGTCCGGCGTTGGCCACCGACGTCATGACCGTGGCGACGACGGCTGCTGTTTCGGTGCGCAGGCGCTGCGTGCCGAGGGTGATCTCCTCGAACCCGTTGGCGCACGCGAAAGCGATCTCCTCGGCCGAGAAATCGCCTTCGGGGCCGATGAAGACCAGCGCCGCCTCGCCTTTGCGGAGCGTCGCGGGCAGGTAGGCTTTGCCTGCGGGCGACAGCGCCGGGGCACAGTGGGCGATGAATTTCCGCCCCTCGAACGGCCTGGCTGCGGCCTCGCGGAACGGCGTAAGCGGGTGCAGCTCCGGGCGGTAGGCCTTGAGCGACTGTTTCATCGCCGCCGTGATGACCTTCCCCGCGCGTTCGGGTTTGAAGACGCGGCGTTCGCTGTGTTCCGTTTCGAGCGGGACGATGGCGCTGACCCCCACCTCGGTGGCCTTTTCGAGGAACCATTCGAAGCGGTCGGCGTTCTTGGTCGGCGCCACGGCCATCACCAGCCGGTAGGGGAGCGGTTCCCACTGCGCCTGTGTCGTGGTGACGCGAACCGTACATCGTTTCGGGTTGTCGTCGGTGATCTGGCAACAAAATAAATTGCCCCTTCCGTCAGTTATATGGAGGGTATCGCCGCGCCCCAGACGCAGCACGCGGACACAATGTTTCGACTCCTCTTCGCTCAGCGTATAGAGGGGCGGCGTGATGTCGGGGGCGTAAAAAAGTTGCATACCTGTTATAAATTACTAACTTTGCATCGCTGTGCGGACGCATCGAAGATGCCTCCGCCGTCGGCGATTGCAAAGTTACACAAAATAACACGATAGATGAAACGTATTGCAGGATTATTCACAACACTTTTACTGCTTATGACACTTGCGTCATGCGATTCCCGGAAAACGGCCGGGGAAAACCCGTTTTTCACCGAATGGGATACGCCGCACGGCGTACCTCCGTTCGACAAGATCCTGCCCGAGCATTTCATGCCCGCCTTCGAGCGCGGCATGTCGTTGCACGAGGCCGAGATCGACGCCATCACCTCGAACAAGGACGAGGCCACGTTCGAAAACACGATCCTTGCCTATGACGATGCCGGGCAAATGCTCGCGCAGACCGAACTGGTGTTCGGCATGCTGTGTGCCGCCGAAACCAACGACCGCATGCAGGCCCTGCAAGAGCAGGCCATGCCCCTGCTGGCCGCGCACAGGGACAAGATCCGCCTCGACGACAAGCTCTTCGTCCGTGTGAAGGAGGTTTACGACAGGCGTGCGGCGCTGGGGCTCGACGCCGAGCAGATGCGCCTGTTGCAGAAAACCTACGACTCCTTCGTGCGTGCCGGGGCGTTGCTCGACGCCGAGCAGAAGGCCCGCCTGAAAGAGATCAACGGGCAGTTGTCGCTCACGGCCGTGAAATTCGGGAATAACATCCTCGCAGAAAACAACAATTTCGTGCTCGAACTCAAGTCGGACGAACTCGACGGGCTGCCGGCAGGCATCCGCGATGCCGCCCGCGAGAAGGCCCAGCAGATGGGCAAGGGCGACAAGTGGGTCTTCACGCTCCACAAGCCCAGTCTGATTCCGCTGCTGACCTATTCTACCAGGCGCGACCTGCGCGAGAAAATATACAAGGCTTATCTGAACCGCTGCAACAACGGCGACGAATACGATAACAAGCAGCTCATCAACGATTTCATCCGCCTGCGCACGGAGAAGGCACACCTGCTGGGCTATCCCTCTTACGCCGCCTATGTCGTGGCGGACGAGATGGCCGGTACGACCGATGCCGTTTACGGCCTGCTCGACCAGATCTGGACGCCGGCGCTCGAACGCGCCAAGGGCGAGCTGGCCGAGATGGACACGCTTTTGCAGAAGGACATCCCCGGTGCCACCTTCGAATCGTGGGACTGGTGGTATTACGCCGAGAAATTGCGCAAGCAGAACTATGCCCTCGACGAGGAGATGCTGCGTCCCTACTTCTCGCTCGAGAACGTGCAGGGCGGCATCTTCTACCTGGCCAACCGCCTCTACGGCATCACCTTCCAGCCGATCGTCGTGCCGCTCTACCATCCCGATGCGGTCGCCTACGAGGTGCTCGATGCCGACGGCTCGCACCTGGGCGTGCTCTATTTCGACTATTTCCCCCGCGACGGCAAGAGCCAGGGCGCCTGGTGCGGCAACTATGTCGAGCAGACCTATAAGGACGGCAAGCGCGTGGCGCCCGTGGTGAGTGTCGTCTGCAACTTCACGCGCCCGGTGCGCAATACGCCCGCACTGCTGACGCTCGACGAGACGGAAACGCTCTTCCACGAATTCGGCCATGCGCTCCACTTCCTGTTTCACGACGTGAAATACCGCGGCCTCTCGGAGGTCGAGGGCGATTTCGTCGAGCTGCCTTCGCAGGTCATGGAGAACTGGGCATTCGAACCCGAGATGCTGAAGCACTATGCCGTGCATTACCGCACGGGCGAAGTGATCCCGAAATACCTCGTGGACAAACTCCGCAAGAGCGAACTCTTCAACCAGGGTTTCGCCACCACGGAACTGATCGCCGCGTCGCTTTCCGACATGGATATCCACTCGGTCACCGAATACGAACCGTTCGACCCGATGGCATTCGAGCGGCAGGCGCTCAACGAGAAGCGAGGCCTGATCCCGCAGATCGAGCCCCGCTACCGTTACCCCTATTTCAGCCATATCTTCGACGGCGGCTATTCGGCAGGTTACTATTTCTATACCTGGGCCGAGGTGCTCGACAAGGATACGTTCGAGGCCTTCCGCGAGAGCGGCGACCTGTTCAACAAGAAGATCGCCGCAGATTTCCGCGCCAAGCTGCTTTCGCGCGGCGGTTCGGAGGACGGCATGTCGCTCTACCGGGCATTCCGCGGTGCCGATCCCGACAAGCGGGCGATGTTGCGCAGCCGCGGCCTGTGGACCCCCGAACCGCCGTCCTTGGATTCACTGGAGGTTGCGCTCCTCAATACGATACCGATAGTCAGATAACCCATATAGTATAATCAGATAACTCATCGAGAAGAAACCGCATAACTGATATAAAATGAAAAAAGCACTGGTAATTATGGCATTTTCCGCTATGGCGGCAGGCTGCGCCGACAATTCGATCCCCAAAGCGCAGCTGCCCGAACTTGATATGTCGAATCCCCTCCTGGCGGCGTGGAATACGCCCCACCAGACCCCGCCGTTCTCCGAGATCGAACTCTCGGACTACGAGCCTGCGTTCGACGCGGCCATCGCCTGCTCGCGTGCCGAGATCGACGCGATCGTCGCCAACCCCTCGAAGCCGACCTTCGGCAATACTATCGTGGCTCTGGAGCGCCACGGTGCGCTGCTGGATCGTATCTCGGGTATCTTCTTCAACCTGCTCGAAGCGGATACGTCGGACGAAATGCAGCAGATCGCACTGCGCGTGCAGCCTAAGCTGACCGAACTGTCGAACGACATCTCGCTCAACCCCGAGCTCTTCGCCCGCGTGAAGGCCGTCTACGGGAAACCCGGCCGCGGCCTCTCGAAAGAGGACAAGAAGCTGCTCGAGGATACCTATCAGAGTTTCGCACGCAACGGGGCCGCCCTGTCCGACGCGGACAAGGAGCTCTACCGCAAGTATTCGTCCGAGTTGTCGGCCGCGACGCTCCAATTCGGCCAGAACGCCCTGGCTGCGACCAATGCCTTCTCGATCAACATCACCGACCCGAAGGTCGTGGCCGAACTGCCGGACTTCGTGAAGGAGGGCATGGCAGCCGATGCCAAGGCGCGCGGTGAAAAGGGCTGGACGGTGACGTTGCAGGCACCGAGCTATGTGCCTTTCCTGACCTATTCGTCGAACCGTGCGCTCAAGGAGAAACTCTGGCGTGCCTACAATTCGCGCGCATTGGGCGGCGAGAACGACAATACGCCGGTCGTGAAACAGATCGCCAACCTGCGCCTGAAGATCGCCAACCTGCTGGGCTATAAATGCTATGCCGACTACGTGCTCGAACGCCGCATGGCCGAGAACACCCCGACGGTCATGGCCTTCCTCGACGAGCTGCTTTCCCAGACCAAAGCCTATGCCGACCGGGACTATGAGACCGTCGGCGACTATGCCGCTTCGCTCGGGTTCAAAGGCCAGCTCATGCCGTGGGACTGGGGCTATTACAACGAGAAGTACAAGCACGAGAAATATGCGCTCAACGACGAGCTGGTGAAACCTTATTTCAAACTCGAAAACGTCCGCAAGGGCGTCTTCATGCTCGCCAACAAGCTCTACGGGCTGAATTTCACGCCCAACGACAAGATCGAGGTGTACCATCCCGACGTGACGGCCTACGACGTGACCGACGAGAACGGCCGTTTCATGGCGGTACTCTACTTGGACTTCTTTCCCCGCGAATCGAAGCGTTCTGGGGCATGGATGACCGAGTTCCGCGGTGCGAAGATCGTTGACGGCAAGGAGACCCGTCCGCTGGTGTCGCTGGTGATGAACTTCACCAAGCCCACCGAAACGACCCCTTCGCTGCTGACTTTCGACGAAGTGGAAACTTTCCTCCATGAGTTCGGCCACTCGCTCCACGGCATGCTGGGCGAGGGCAAGTACGAGTCGCAGACCGGAACGAGCGTTTACCGTGACTTCGTGGAGCTGCCTTCGCAGATCATGGAGAACTGGGCTACCGAGAAGGAGTTCCTCGACCTGTGGGCCGTGCATTACCAGACGGGCGAGCCGATCCCGGCCGAGGTCGTCGACCGCATCGTCGCCGCACAGAACTATTTGGCGGCCTATTCCAACGTGCGCCAGCTTTCGTTCGGCCTGACCGATATGGCATGGCATACGATCACCGAGCCTTTCGAGGGCGACGTCGAGCAGTTCGAGGTCGCATCGATGGCCCCGACGCAGGTGCTGCCCGTAGTTCCCGGAACGGCGATGGCCCCGGCATTCGGACATATCTTCTCGGGCGGCTATGCCGCGGGGTATTACGGCTACAAGTGGGCCGAAGTGCTGGAGGCGGACGCCTTCTCGCTCTTCAAGGAAAAGGGCATCTTCAACCGCGAGGTCTCCGGCTCGTTCCGTGAGAATATCCTTTCGAAGGGCGGTACCGAGCATCCGATGGAACTCTACGTGCGCTTCCGCGGCCACAAACCCGAAACCAGGGCGCTGATCGAGAAAATGGGGCTCGGCAAATAACCGCATTCCCATACCCGATAAAAAAGGGAACCTCCCAACAGGAGGTTCCCTTTTTTACGGTGCATTTCTTTTGCCCTGAAATGTTCCTTGTGATGAATATTTTACTAAATTTGCGGTTGGGATTGAGAATTTTATTACGCTAATACACTTGCACTATGCCTCTGGAAAAACTAAATGCGGCACTGATCGGTGCTATACAAAATAGTACCCCGGAATATACCAATGCGGCGGCCATTCTGACGGACAAGCTCAATATCGGCCGCGAGGCGGCTTACCGCCGGCTGCGCGGCGAAGTGCCTTTCACCTTCGGGGAGGCGGGCGTACTTTCGGCGCAGATGAATTTTTCGCTCGACCGCACGGTCGGGGCCTTGGATTTCGGGAATGTGCTTTTCCGGCTGAGTTTCAGTGATTACCATACGGCGCTCGAAGATTACACGGGGGTTATCGACCAGGATACCCTTTTCTACCGTGAGGTTTCCTCCGACGTCGATGCCGAACAGGCCATCGCCGGAAATTCGTTTCCGCGGATGCTTTACATGCGTTATCCGAAACTGACCAATTTCAAACTTTTCAAATGGCTCTACCAGCAGGGGCTCATCGACTGTTCGGGGGCTAAATTCGAGGATATGAAAGTGCCGGAGGTGCTTTTGCAGAGCTACCGCGACCTGGTGCACGAAGCGCAGCTGATGCCTGCCACGACCCTGATATTCGACGGCAGTTGTACCAAACGCTGGGTCAACGCCATCTGCGCATTCCGCAACATGCATCTGATTAGGGACGAAAGCGTCGAAGTGCTGAAAGCCGAGTTGTTGCAAATGCTCGACGACCTGGAAGAGATTTGTGTTTCCGGGCAGTTCCGCAGCGGGCGGCCTGTGTCGGTCTTTATTTCGGATATGGATATCGAAGCGACTTACTGCTACCTTTCGGCACGGCATTACCGGGCGAGCTGCCTCGAGGCGTTCTCGATCAACTCGCTGCGCAGCTCCGATCCGGACATGTTCGAGCACACCAAACGCTGGGTGCTGGCCCTGAGCCGGTTTGCGACGTTGATATCATGCAGCGGGGAATTGCAGCGGATCCATTTCTTCAAGCGGCAGCGAGCTGTCGTGGCAGAATTGGAAAGGGAGGGCTTAGAACCCTCCCCCGAAGTCTTCCAGGAATAAACGGAACCTTGCGTCTAGTTCCTTGGTGTCTATCCTGTGCTTCAAATCCTGACGGATTTTCCACTTGCGTCACTTTTGCGGGTGTAGCCCGCCCCTTGCACAATCCCACTTGAATTCTTCATATCTCCTGTGCAATACAAAAGTAGGGTAAGGCTTCGGGTAAAACAAGACGGAAAACGGGTGTGCGTGCAGATTGATTGTCTGTTTTTGATGCCTGTTTTTGAGTACGGCTCGGATTTTGAAATTAAAATTTCAGGTGTGGGTGATAATGCTGATATCCGACGGAAGCGTGGTTTGTTTGTTTCGCATTGCGAAACAGGCTGTTCGGGGGGGAAGGAGCGTGGAGGAAGAATGAAAAAAGCGAGAAGACTTCCTCGCTTTTTCAGTTGAGCTACCTGGATTCGAACCAAGAATAACAGGACCAGAATCTGTTGTGTTACCATTACACCATAGCTCAATGACGTTTTGGTGATGCAAAAGTAGAACTTTATTTTTCAATTGCAAAGAAAATTCACAAAAAAAATTAGTACATTTGTTTTAATCATTTTCCGACCGAATGAACTTGTAAATAAAAACAACCTAAAATCAGAGAATTATGGGAATTAAATTCCGCCTTATCGTCATGAACTTCCTCCAGTATGCCATCTGGGGTTCGTGGCTCATCTCGCTGGGCGCCTACCTTGGCGGTGGCCTCGACTTCACAGGGCTGCAAATCGGAAGTTTCTTTGCCACGATGGGCGTTGCGTCGTTGTTCATGCCCGCAGTGATGGGTATCATTGCCGACCGGTGGATCCCGGCGCAGAAGCTGCTCGGCATCTGCCATCTGGTGAGCGGCGGGTTCCTGATTGCCGCGGCTTCGCAAACGGCCTATGGGCCTTTATACAGTTGTATGCTGCTGAGCGTGATGTTCTACATGCCGACCATCGCCCTGTCGAATTCGGTGGCATACAATGCCCTCGACCTGGCCCGGCTCGATACCGTGAAACATTTCCCCCCGATCCGCGTGTGGGGTACGGTAGGCTTCATCGCCGCGATGTGGTTCGTCGACCTGACGCATATCGGCGGCGTGCAGATCAAGCTGACCGAGTGGCAGCTCTATGTCTCGGCGGTGCTGTCGTTCCTGCTCTCCGTCTACTCGTTCTCGCTGCCCGGCTGCCCCGTCGACCGCAATGTCAAGGCCAGGTCGTGGGTCGATACCCTGGGGCTGCGTGCGTTCACGCTCTTCAAGGAGAAGCGCATGGCCATTTTCTTCGTTTTCTCGATGTTGCTCGGCGCCGCGTTGCAGATAACCAACGCCTTCGGGGACTCCTATATACAGAGCTTCGGCTCGATGCCCCAGTATGCCGATTCGGCGATCGTGAAACACTCGGTGATCCTGCTTTCGCTGTCGCAGATGTCCGAGACGTTATGCATCCTGCTGATCCCGTTCTTCCTGCGGCGCTTCGGGATCAAGAAAGTGATGCTCATCTCGATGCTGGCGTGGGTGCTCCGCTTCGGGTTCTTCGGCGTCGGCAACCCGGGCTCGGGTGCCGCGTTCCTCATCCTTTCGATGGTCGTCTACGGGGTGGCATTCGATTTTTTCAATATCTCGGGTTCGCTGTTCGTCGAGAAGGAGACCAGCCGCGAGATCCGCTCTTCGGCACAGGGCGTCTTCATGATTATGACCAACGGCTTCGGTGCGTTCTTCGGTTCGTATGCCGCCGGTGCCGTCGTCGATGCCTGGGGATGGCCCGATTCGTGGTATATCTTCGCCGGCTATGCCCTCGTGGTGGCCGTGGTCTTCGCTGTCGTGTTCAAATACAAGCACAACCCCGAAGAGATGGTCTCGGTGAACCATTAATATAAGTATGGTTCCGGCGGCGCGGGGAAACCTCTCGCCGCCGGAATTTTTTTACCCGGGTGCCGGGCTACGGGCGGAGCATTTTGACGTGCGGGATACCTGCTTCGAAATAGGTGTCCGAGACCGGTGCGAACCCGAGGGTGGCGTAAAATCCGGCCAGGTGCTCTTGTGCCGAGATGCGGATGGGCTGGGGGCCCCATGTCCGGGCAATATAGCGCAGCGCTTCGGACATCAGGCTGCGGCACAGCCCGCGGCGGCGGTATGCAGCATCGACCAGCACGCGGCCGACCGAGGCTTCGGCGTAGGCGATCCCCGCCGGGATGATCCGCAGGAAGGCCACTACGCGGCCGCCGTCCTCCATCCACATGAATACGCTCTGCGGGTCAACGGCGTCGGCATCGGGTTCCGTGATGTGCTGTTCGAGGAAGAAGACGGCCTCGCGTGCCTGCACGATACGGTGGTATTCCCGGGTGGAGAGTTCGCTGAAATGTTTTGTGAGGACAGGGGACATGGCGGTTTGTAATTGATGACAAAGGTACTTAAAATTTCGGAAGATATGGATACGATCCGTGTGGATGGTGTGAGCTGCATCCGTTGCGGCCGATGTGTGAAGGTGTGCCCTTCGCAGATTTTCGTACAGGAGAAGGCGGGCGGCCCCGTGGCGCTCTCGAAACCCGAGAACTGCATCGTCTGCGGGCACTGCGTCGCGGCCTGCCCGACGGGGTCTGTGGCACATGCGGAATTTCCGCCCGCCAAGGTGCATCCGGTCGACTATGCGGCCATGCCCACACCTGCTCAGGTCGAACTGCTGATGGCTGCGCGGCGCTCGAACCGGGCGCTCTCGCAGCGCCCCGTGCCGCAGGAGATGCTCGACCGGATCGTTGCGGCCGCCGACCTCGCTCCGACGGCCACCAACGCCCGGCAGTTGGGCTATACGCTCGTGACCGACCCTGTGCTGCTGCGCCGTATGAGCGAATATACGCTCGGCGTGTTCGGCAAGCTCGCGGATCGCCTTTCCCACCCGCTCGTGCGCCCGTGGCTGAGCCGTTTGTTGCCCGACGTCTACCGCTATATCCCCGTTTTCTGGAAAATGCGCCGCGAATATGCCGAGGGCAACGACCGTATCCTGCGGGGTGCGACGGCCGTGTTGCTGATCCATGCGCCGAAAGAGAGCCGGTTCGGCGCCGAAGATGCCAACCTCGCCTACCAGAACGCTTCGCTGATGGCCGAAGCGCTCGGGGTGAGCCAGATATATATGGGCTTCGTGCTGACCGCCGTGCGGCAGGATAAGAAAAAGGGGCTCTGCAAGATGCTGGGGCTCGCCGGCCGCCGTATCTGTGCCGTCATGGCGCTCGGGATGCCGCAGTTCCGCTACCCGAATTATATCGACCGCACGCCTTCCCCTTTGGAACGGAGATAGGCTTGCAGGGCTTCCCGGAGCTGTGCCCGGGAAATTTCAGTCGCTTTTTCCGGGGGCTTTGTTTCTTCGCTTCATCTGTCCGCTTGATCCGGCTGTTGTCTATGGAACCGCGGCCTCTCGCTCCTTTGTCTTTCCCGGGGGCTTTTGCCGCGGTTGCTCCGCCTGGCTGTCTTATCCGGTTGCTTCCAGTGGAAACCTCTCTTCTGCCCTCTTGCTGCAGAATTGTCCGTCCCCGCCTCTGCCCCTCCACTCGAATGCGGCCGGATAGCGCCGGTTGTCGCCGGGATACAAAAAAAAGCGGCCTCTGCTGTGCAGGGGCCGCTTCTCCTTTGCGGCTCGGTGTCAGTTGCCCGAAAGGCCCCACTCCCCCGGGGAGTAGCCGCTTTTCGGAGCGTTCGGCACGTTGACGAAGAATTCGAACCCGCATTTGGCTTCGATCTCCGCCACGGACATCGCGCAATTGTCCGGTGTCTGGGCCTTGTCTGTGGTTTGTTCGTACCAGAATCCGATGCATTGCAGTTCGTCGGCCGCAAGCGTGGTTACGGGTTGTCCCGTGGTGCCCTGCTTGGTGCGCAGCAATACCTTGTAATAATGCGTCGGTACGGGGCACGGGTTGCCGCCGTTGTCGGTCGTCGTACCCTCTGTCCCGTCAAAATAACATCCCGTTACCACATAGAGCGTATCGGCGCACATCCATCCGCGGACTCTGTTTTCCAGGGTGCCCCATGCACCGCTGTTGAATGTAGCGAGCTGTGGCGTCATGTTTGAATAGTAGGAAATCTGCTTGTTCGCCAGGTTGCTCACTTTCCGGTCGGCGTTGGGGACTTGGTGTCCCTTGTTGTAAGGTGCTCCCACGCCGCCCACCATCTGCTCGGTCTTTCCCAGCGACGGGTCGGCCGAGTAGGCCCTCTCTTTCGAAGCGTTCGGGGCTGTATAATAGGCGTGCAGCGGATATGCTGCCCATAGGGCCGTCTTTTTCGCCTTGTCATAACCCATTGCGAAATTGCGCGGGTAGGAACCGTTGCCCGTCGCCGCCACGTCGGTGATGTAGTGGCATATCTCGGTCACCGAAGTGTTCGCTGCGGGCAGTTCCGCCCACGATTTTCCTAATGCCGCTGTTCCTGTTCCCGGAGTAGGGTCTGGGGAAGGATCGCCTCCTTCCCCGCCCGGAGTTCAATTCGATAAGCGATAGAGACTGGGTAATGTTCCTGTGGTTCCCGTGTATGTCCTATAGCCTGAATTCCCATTACAACGCAGTATGCGTCTAGGTGTTTCCCTGTTTGCAATGGAAACGTTCCCGTTACTGATACTAAACGACCATTGTGCATTGGCATTTGTTGCCGTTGAGGTTACGTTAATGCCGGAGTTGTCATCGATCGTCATCAGAAAACCGCTGGAGAATTTAATCGTATAGTAGCCGTCTGCATTTTTTTCGATGATGGCAGCCAGCGCATCTGTCGTTGCGTTGCTTTCGATTTGATCATTTGCTATGGAAACAGTGGTGTATTTTAACCATTTACCGGTGATTGTGCCATTGGCAGCGCTGGTGCCTGCGGATATAATGTAACTACCGCTCCAATCTGCAAGGTCTGCTGTTACTTTAACGTATGATTTTACTTCTTCGCCCGCTGCCAGTTGGGTGACGCTTACGGTTTGCGCTTCGGCGCCTTCGTACGATAATGTGATGGTGCCGGAACGTTCCTCGCCCTGATTTGCGTCTATCGTGAAAGAAACGCCGTCGACGTCATAAACGAATGAATTGAGCCAGGAAACGTTCGACGATGCGACGACCGACACCCCGTCTGTGGGATTATCAACCGTATAGTTGATGGTTTTGGTAGCGCTTTCCGCAGGAACGGATAAGGTCGTTTCCGATGTGATTTTCAGTACCGGCGGCAGAGTGATGTCATGGCCGGGAACGATCTGTATGCTTTCGATAATTATTCTTTCTTTTGCGGCGGAGGGCTCGATCCTGATTTTCGTTTTCGAATTTTGTGCGTCGAATTTCAGCAGGTAGGTTTTGAACTCCTCGGTCAGGTCTGCGGTCGTGATTGCCGCGGATTCTCCGGCGGTTACTTTGATTCCGGAAGTATCTTTCGGCCAGACTTTGGCCGAAATCAGTACCGAGAACGGTGCGGAGAGATCCAGTTCGCTGGTGACGATATACCCGGAGTTGTCGCTCGAACTCATGCGTAGGCCATGCGGGGAGTTGTATTGATAAACATAGGAGTTCGCCACATACAAGTTGTTTCCGTTTTTGTCTTTGCGGGACAAGATGTTTGCTGCGGATCCGTTCCCTGTCAGGTCACTGAAATCGTCGGTAAACGGCAGGCTCAGACCGGTTGCCGCGGCTGTGATGTGTTCGTCTGAAAGATTGACATTCAAAGTGGTGATCTTTCCTGTTTCCAGATCGATTTCATTGGACAGGACAATCTCTTTTTTGATGACATACCCTTCTGTCGCTGCTTCGACGACCAATTTCGACCCCGCAGCCAGCAATCGCGGATATACGCTTAAATAGGTGCCGCTGACACCGTTGATAACGTATTCCGTATTTGTCGTATAGGTCGCCGTTACGGTGTTGGAGCCGTTATAATAGGGTGCATACATCGTGTAGTTCAAGAGGTCTACAACAACCCGGCCTGCCAGTGTGTTGTCGCCATCGGTCGTAATGGACAATGACGATACGTGCTGGTCGGCCAGTTTTGCGCCTGTGGATTGGTCTTTGAGTACGACTTTGACGATGGCGCTCAATCGTCTGAATTCCAGATTGGCGACTTGCTGTCCCTCGGAATCGAGTGTAAGCGGTTTGCTGACCAGGATGTCGGCTTTGCCGTCGAATGAACTGGCTGTCGGGGTTTGGTTTGCCGGGAGATCGACTTTTGCACCCGTATTATCTCCTACTTTGTCGATTCCGTTGGCCGTGAATGGATAATAAGCGTAAATCGTTGATGAAATGTTCGCGTTCCCGGAAAAAGTCGTTGTTGCGGCGCGCTCCGTCGCATCGTTCGTGAAGGGGTAGTTGGACTTCGTCCCGTCGGTACTGATGCCGATCTGATCGCCGACAGACCAATAAGGGGTCAATCCGTCGATCTCGGTGCGGACTTCCGGTTTGAGCTCAGGGTTCCCGGCCGTAAAAGTCATCTTGACGAGTTTGCCGGAAGAGGTGTCGATGCCGTTGTCTTCCTTTTGGCAGGCTGTGGCTGTTACAGCGGTGAGAGCTGCAAACAGTGTGATTTTAGAGAGACTTTTCATAGGGCTGCGGTATTAGAGTTCGTGTTCGCTTCCCGATCCGATACCTCCTGCACCGCCGCCGCTGCCCCAATCGTCATAGGCGTCGGGTGGTGTGGGCGATGTTGCAAACCCCTTTTCAGTCACGATGTCGATCGTCTCAATTACGGGCGGAAGATAGGTCGGATTTCCCCCCCCCCTTGCTGGTGGACAGAATGTAATTCATAAGGCTAAATTTTTTGGTTAAAAACACTCTCGTACCAAATATAGCAAAATATAATCTCTTCCCGTTTAAAAAACTGTGAAATTCCGCTTTCCGGTCAAAATATATACACAAACGTCTGTTCGTTTGCCGATTTTGCCCGTTTGGGATACTGCAACCGGTACCGACGACGGGAAACGGCGTCCGTGCCGCATTGTGCAGCGGCAATGCGGATCGTCCGGGATGGAAGAGGGTGGGGGATGAGCCGGGGATCGGGATTTAGTACATATTGTCGTACATCGACTGGCTCTTGTCGTATTTGAGGTCTGAGAGTGATGCCGCCTTTACGCCGATGTTGAAGCTCCAGCTGCGGTGGAACCCGAAAGGTATCCACGAAAACGACATCTGCCAGCAGTGCAGGTCGCGCGAGATGGAGATCGACGAGGTGGTGAGTTTGTTCGCCTTGATGTCGTAACCGCCCTGGAAGGTGATGCCGGTCTTGGGCGTTATGGTAAGGCTGCCGTTGAAGCTGACGGTCTGCGTGACGTTCTTCTTGTAGCCTTTGGGCGGGTAGTTGCCTGTCGATATGTTGTAGTTGATGGCATAGTTGAACCCGAAGTTCCACGGCAGCGAGAAATCGTAGTACATCTGCGACATGTATTGCCGCCGCAGTACGGGATCCATATTGCCGTAGGGGTCGTAGTAGGGGTTCATATATTCGGGCGGGATACTCGTAATGTCGTTGATGGCCGATTGCGAGCGGTCGTCGCGCGATTTGAACGTATAACCGAACGACCAGCCCGTCGAGACGATACGCCCCGGGAAGAAGAGCTTGTTGTAGCGCTTGCCGTCAGGCGTCAGCCGGTAGGGGTCGAGCGTCATCGAGAGGTTGATGCCGAAATTCTGGAAGATCGTCGTGCGGAACGAGATCGGGATGGTCGAGAGCCCCATCGAGTCGGCCAGGAAATTGTACGACCCGCTGATGCGCAGCTCGTCGATCAGTTTGATTTTCTTCACGCCCGAGGTGTCGCGCTTCGACAGTACCTTCATTTCGAGGTTCTGCGACAGCGCGAAGTTCATCGACATCGACCGTCCGGAACTGGGGACGCCGTATGCGTTGACCGAATAGGGCGAATAGCTGGTGAAGCGTCCCGTCGAGTCGGTCTGCATGGTTTTGTGATAGCCGTATTTCGGGTCGCCGAAGTCCGGCGTGTAGGAGAATCCGATCGAGGGGGTGAGCGTGTGGCGGATGGCCTGTATCTTGCGGTCTTTGCGCTTCTTGGTGAAGTCGTACATGCCGTATACGGTCGTCGATGCCGAGACGTTGAAGTTGTAGTTGTAGAGGCGGTAAAACCCGTATTGCGTCGGCAGCGTGTCGACCTTGTTCGTGACGGGGTTCCAGTCGAATTCGACTTTTTTGAAGTACCACTTTTCGTTGTATGTCGCCGACGGCGAGATGTTGATGTAGTTGAACAGGTTGAACGACGCCGAGACGGGGATGTTATGCTCGATGCCGTTCTTCATGTTGTCGAACGTCTCCTTCGAGAAGATCTTGTCTTCGGTCGTGGTCACCGAGTTGGTCATCTTGCCCGTATACTGCATCGAGATCTTTTCGTACCACCGCTCCTTGCCCATGCGTTCCTTGCGTTTGAAGGGGTAGAAACGCGAGACGTTGAAGACCACGGTCGGCAGCGTCACCGAGAGGCTCTTGTTCTGCGAGTTCTGCGAGATGGACATGTTCGCCGAGAGCGAGAAGGGTGTGCCCGCCCAGTTCTTCGAGTAGGCGATCGACGAGTTGGTCTGCGTCGAGAGGATGTCGTTGAGGTTGGTCGCCGAATATTTGCTGTAACCGCTGGTCGCGAAGTTTACCGATGCCGAGAAGGTCGACCCGGGGTTGGCCTTGGGATCCTGGGAGTGTGTCCACTGGATGCGGAAGTTGCTCTGCTTGATATAGTCCGGTTCGCCTTTTTCGCCCGTCTTGATGTTCGAGTACTGCATGTTGAAACTGCCGCTGTACTTGTAACGTTTGATGTAGCGCGATGCGGCCGATGCCTCCCACGAACCGAGCGTGTAGAACCCGCCGCGCACGGCCACGTCGGCGTAGTCGCCCAGCGTGAAATAGTAACCCATGTCGCGCAGGAAGAACCCCTTGGTGTATTCCTCGCCATAGGTGGGCATCAGCAGACCCGATTTTGGCCCCATGTTGATCGGGAAGAAACCCTCGGGGATGCCGAGGAAGTAGATCGGCACGTCCTCCATGACGAGGTAAGCCGGCCCCGTGACGACTTTCTTGCCGGGGATGACCTTGGCTTTGGTCATCGCCAGGTAGAAGTGTGGGTGGTCGGTCTCGTCGCAGGTCGTGTATTTGCCGTTTTCGATGTTGACTGTGTTGTCGGGCATCTTCTTCACGCTCCCGCCGACCAGCCAGCCGTCGCCCTGCTGCGTTGCCACGCCCTTGATCTTGGCCTTTTTCGAGGTGAGGTTGTAGGTGATCGTATCCATCGTGTACGAAGCGTCGCCCTCGGAGAATTCGGGCTTGGTGACGATCGGTTTGCCTTCGAGCGAATCGGGCTTGCCGTATGCATAGACCATCTTGTTGTCCATGTTGATCTGCATGTAGTCGGCCTTGAGGTTGCTGTTCTGATAGGTGATGTCGCCTTCGTTGTAGATATAGACCATCTTGTTGCGCACGTCGTAGACCAGCGAATCCTTGTTCTTGCCCGAGATCGGGTCGTCGAGGAACGCCCCCGGTTTCTGGGGCTTTTTCTCTTTCACCGTGTCGCGGGCGATGGTGTCCGCTCCGCGGCCTTCGAGCGAGTCGCCTTTCTGCGTGATGAGCGAATCGAGCTGTGCGCCGAAGAGCGAATCGCACTGCTCCTGCGGCAGGGCTTCGAATGCGGCGCGGCGACGTGCCTGTTCCCGGGCAGCGCGTGCCTGCTCGCGGCGGTCGCGGCGGCTTTGGGTCGCAGCTTCCGGCACTTCGGCCGCGGCTTCGGAATGGATCCGGAGGGAATCGGACAGGCGTTGGCGGAGGCTGTCTTCGGCTGCCGAGGCAAGCATTCCCCGGGGTACGGACGAGCCGAACACCAACTGGGCGAAGAGGAGGAGTGCCGCCGCCGAAAACAGATATTTTACCCTGATTCTATCCAAAATCCCAATAATTTTTCGTACCTTTGCCGACATGTCGGCAAAAACGCCTGGATCGGGGCCTCGATGCACTCCCGCCGGGTTTTTTAGGCGCGACAAAGATAGGTAAAAAATTACAGAAAGCTCACATTTGACTCCATTAAATATGCGCACACGACTGTTCCTGTTATTCGCGTTTGCGGCCGTTACCGTTCTAATGAACGGTGCCACGGCCGGGAATATTGCGCACGGGGTCGAAGTTGTGGTCATCGATGCCGGACACGGCGGGAAATTCCCCGGGGCGCACTACGGCAATGTCTACGAGAAAGACCTCACGCTGAAGGTGGCGCTCAAACTCGGGAAGCTCATCGAGGAGGGGATGCCGGGCGTGAAGGTGGTCTATACCCGCAAGACGGACAAGGCGCTGGGCACCGATCTGGCAACCGACCTCCAGGCGCGTGCCGACATCGCCAACAAGGCCGGCGGCGACCTCTTCGTTTCGATCCACGTCAATGCTGCGAAATCCTCGGCGGCACGGGGTGTCGAGACGCTCATCATGGGCGAAAGCCCCAAGGAGCAGCGTTACAACGAGAACGCCCTGTTCGAGAACAACCGCGAAGACCTGATCGACATGTCGGACGAGCGGACGGCGGCCATCGTGCGGGCCTATATCCAGAACCTGCAATTCACCTACGGCGAGTACAGCATGGCGCTGGCGCGCTGTATTCAGAATAATTACCTGAAGGCCGGGCGCCATTCGCGGGGCATCAAACCCCAGCTGCTGCGCGTGCTCTATGCCACCGACATGCCGGGCGTGCTGACCGAGATCGGTTTCATGTCCAACGCCCAGGAGATGGCCTATATGAAATCGGAAAAGGGGCAGGACGAGATCGCCCGCTCGATTTACGAAGGCGTGAGGGATTATTCGGCCTATGTGCTCGAAACGCGCCGCGCCGAAGAGGAGGCCGCAGCAGCCCCGAAGCCCGGTAAAGAGCCCGAAACGCAGGTCGTCATCGGGAAGGAGCCCGTGCGCCCTGCGAAGCAGGACAAGGCATCCGATGCGCCTGCCGCGAAGGCCGCCACCCCGGAAAAAGGGGAGCCGGAGAAGGCTGCGGGCAAGTCCGGGGCGCAGAAACCGGCCAAGGCCGGGGATGCCCCCAAACAAGCCGCCCGGCCGCTGCGTTATACCGTGCAGGTGCTGGCTAGCGCGCAGACCGTGCCGACCTCGTCCGCACGTTTCAAATCCTACCGCAACAAAGTGAAACAGTATACCGCCGAGGGGCGGTTCCGTTATAAATATTGCGTCGGCGAGTACGATACCCGTGCCGCCGCCCAGAAACGGCTGGCCGAAGTGCGCAAGGTTTTCCCCGACGCCTTCGTCGTGAGCTGCCGGGGTACGCAAATTGTGAAATAAAAACAAGCGAAATATGAAAAGGGAAGTTAAGATCGGAATATTCGCCGTGGCGATGATCGGCGTTGCCTGGGCCGGAATCCGGTTTCTGAAAGGTTTCGACATTTTCAGCCGGAACGTCGAGTATTATGCCGCCTACGACCAGATCAACGGCGTGCAGAACGCGTCGCCGATCATGATGAAGGGCGTGAAGATCGGCTCCGTGACACGGCTTTCGTTCGACCCCGCGCGCAGCGACAAGGTCGTGTTGCAGTTCACCATCAAGCGCCAGTACCGCATTCCGACCGATTCCGAGGCCAAGATCTTCAGCAACGGACTGATGGGCGCCAAGGCGATCGAAATCACCTACGGCACGGCCGACACCTACCTCCAGAAGGGCGATACGCTGCGTTCGAGCCGCGACCGCGACCTGATGGACATGGCCGGCTCCGAGCTGGATTTCTTCAAGCAGAAGGTTTCGCAGCTCACCACCGACCTTTCGCGCACGCTCGAAAACCTGAACGGCCTGATGGAAACCAATGCGGACAACATCGCCGGGACGCTCGGCAACCTGAACTCCGTGACGGGCGACATGGCCGAGATACTCTCGGCGGAGAAAAACAGCCTGAAGAGCGCGCTGGACAACCTTTCGAAATTCTCCGACATGCTCGGTGAGAATGCCGGGCGCGTGGACAGCATCATCGGCGACGTGGATCGTTTCACCTCGCAGCTCACCGAGGAACAGTTTGCCCGCAAGCTTTCGCAGGCCGTGGAGCACCTCGACGGTCTCGTGGCACGCATCGCGCAGGGCGAAGGCACGATCGGCAAGCTCATCAGCGACCCCGAACTGTACGATTCGCTCGAAAAGGCCAGCGACAACCTCGCGGCGCTGCTGGCCGATGTCAAACAATACCCCGGCCGTTACGTCCACCTCTCGCTCTTCGGGCGCAACCCCGAAAAGATGAAGGAGCGTGCCGACAGGAAGGCCGCCAAGGCTGCTGCCAAGGCTGAGCGCGATTCGCTCAAGCGGCTGCAGTAGCCCATCAACCCGACATAGAAATGATTTATCCTGCAAACTTCGAGCAGAAGATCGGCTTCGACCGGCTTCGGGAACAGGTTGCAGCGCTTTGCACTATGCGTGCCGCCCGCGGGAAGCTCGCCGAAGAGACTTTCTCGACCTCGGCGCGCGAGATCGGGCGGAGGCTGGAACTTGCCGACCAGATGCGCCTGCTGCTCGACATGGAGCACGATTTTCCCGGCGGGGAATATCCCGACGTCGACCATGTCGTTGCCAAACTGCGTGTCGAAGGGACGTTCCTCGACGTGGGGGAGGTGGTGACCCTGCACCGGGCGCTGAGCCTCGTCGGCAGCGTCGTTGCGTTCATCCTCGCCCGCGAAGGGCAATATCCGGCGCTGTATGCCCGCAGCCGCGGCGTCGAGGCATTCCCCGGGATCGTGCAGCGGATCGACGCCATCGTCGATCGTTTCGGCAATATCCGGGACAATGCTTCGCCGGCCCTGCTGGAGATTCGGCGCGCCATCCGCGAACGCGAAGGGCAGGCCGCCAAGCGGTTGCAGGCGGTGCTCGCCGCCGCCAAAGGGGCCGGTATCGTCGATGCCGACGCCCAGATATCGATCCGCGAAGGGAAGGCCGTGATCCCGGTTGCCGCGGCCAATAAACGCAAGCTGCAGGGCTTCATCCACGACGAATCGGCCACGGGGCGTACGTTCTACGTCGAACCGGTCGAGGTCGTGGAGATCAACAACGAGCTGCGCGAACTGGAATATGCCGAGCGGCGCGAGATCGTCCGCATCCTCTCGGAGTTCACCGATTCGGTGCGCCCCGATGCCGGGCTGATCGCCGCGTCGGGCGACTACCTGGCCGAGATCGACATGCTGCGTGCCAAGGGACGCTGGGCATCGCAGAACGGCTGCGTGAAACCGATCATCTCGGACGACGACCGGCTGGTGCTGAAGAATGCCCGCCACCCGCTCCTGCAGCAAACCCTGCGGGCGCAGGGGCGCGAGGTCGTACCGCTCGACATGCAGCTCGACCGCCGCAAGCATATCCTTGTCATTTCGGGGCCCAATGCAGGTGGCAAGTCGGTCTGCCTCAAGACCACCGGCCTCGTGCAGTATATGTTCCAGTGCGGGTTCCCCGTTCCGGCATCGGAGGTTTCGGAACTGCCCGTGTTCCGTTCGATCTTCATCGACATCGGCGACGAGCAGTCGATCGACGACGACCTGTCTACCTATTCGTCGCACCTGCTCAACATGAAGAACATGCTCGCGGGGGCTTCGTCGTCGACGCTGGTGCTGATCGACGAGTTCGGGTCGGGTACCGAGCCGGTCATCGGCGGCGCCATCGCCGAGGCCATCCTCGAACGCCTGCTGACCAAAGGGTGCTACGGCGTCATCACGACCCACTATGCCAATATCAAATACTATGCGTCGAATACCGAGGGCATCGCCAATGGCGCCATGATGTTCGACGTGCAGAATATCCGCCCGCTGTTCCGCCTCGAAACGGGCAAGCCGGGCAGTTCGTTCGCCGTGGAGATCGCCCGCAAGATCGGGCTCCCGGAGGATATTATCCGCGCGGCGGGCGAGAAGGCCGGCAGCGACCATATCAACATCGAGAAGCAGCTGCGTGAGATCGCCCGCGACAAGCATTACTGGGAACAGAAGCGCGACCGCATCCGCTTGACCGACCGCAAGGTCGAGGAGTTGGAGCAGACCTATGCCGGGCAGCTGTCGAAGATCAGGGCCGAGCGGCAGGAGATACTCAAAAAGGCCAAGCTGGAGGCGCAGCAGCTGATCGCCGATGCCAACCGGCAGATCGAGAATACGATCAGGACGATCCGCGAGGCGCAGGCCGAAAAGGAGCTGACGCGCCTTGCGCGCCGCGAACTGGACGATTTCCGCGACGCGGTGACGAAGACCGATACGGCGGACAAGGATGCCGAGGTCGCCCGCGAGATCGAACGTATCGAACGCCGCCGTCAGCGGCGTGAAGAACGCAAGGCGCAGCGGGGCGAGGCGCAGGCGGCGGGGGCTGCCCCTGCCGAAGCTCCGAAACCGCGCGAGGTGGAGGCCGGGTCGAAAGTCCGCATGGCCGGACAGGATATGGTCGGCGTGGTGCAGTCGGTCAAGGGGCGCAAGGCGCAGGTCGCCTTCGGCCAGATACTGACTACGGTCGACCGGAAGATGCTGACCGTGGTTTCGAACAGCGAGTTCCGCGAGGCGACACGCCCGCAGACGGCGCGGACGGTGGTGTCGGCCGGCATTTCGGCCCGCAAGCTCAGCTTCAAAGACCATATCGACGTGCGGGGCATGCGTGCCGCCGAGGCGCTGGACGCCGTGCAGGATTTCATCGACGACGCCCTGATGGTGGGCGTGGGGTCGGTGTCGATTCTCCACGGCAAGGGCACGGGGGCTCTCAAGGAGGAGATACGCCGCTACCTGCGCACGGTGCCTGAGGTCGAAAGCGCCCGCGACGAGCATGCCGACCGGGGCGGGGCGGGAATTACGATCGTGACATTTGACCTTTCGTGAGGACGGCTGCCTCCGGCGCTTCCGCTCGCGGCAGCCGCATACTCCGCGTATGTTCCTGCCCCGCCGGCTTCGTGAAGCCCCGGATGCCATCCGCCCGGCGAAAAACGGATAAGATACAGGATGAACTACAAACTCTCGGAAATAGCCGCCGTTGTCGGCGGGAAATTTACAGGCTGCGATGCCGAAGTGCGGTCGGTTGTCACAGACAGCCGTTCGCTGTCGTGCGAACTGGGCTGCTGCCCGATGTTCGTGGCCATGCGCGGTGCCAATCACGACTCGCACGGCTTCGTCGCCCAGATGTCGGCGCGCGGCGTGCGTGCGTTCCTCGTCGAACGGGATGTCGAGTGCCCCGCCGGTTGCGGCTTCGTGCGTGTGGACAACGCCATCGACGCCCTGCAACGCCTTGCGGCGCACTACCGTGCGCAATTCAGGGGTACGGTCGTCGGCATCACCGGTTCGAACGGCAAGACCGTCATCAAGGAGTGGATCGCCGAAGAACTGCCCGCGGGGATGAAATATTACCGCTCTCCGAAAAGCTACAATTCGCAGCTGGGCGTGCCCCTCTCGGTGCTGATGCTCGAAGGCGACGAGGAGTTAGCCATCTTCGAGGCGGGCATTTCGAAGCCCGGAGAGATGGAGCGGCTGGAGCGCATCATCCGTCCCGACGTGGTTATTTTTACCTCGATCGGCGACGCGCACCAGGAGAATTTCCTCAATCTCGAACAGAAATGCGACGAGAAGATGGTGCTGGCCCGCAATGCTTCGAAAATCGTCTACCACAGCTATTACGAACCACTGGGTGGCATGGTCGCGGCGCGTTTCGCCGCCCGCAAGCCCCTCGATGCCGCGTCGTTCCCCGAGGTGCCGGAGTCGGTCATCGGCAACGCCGCATCGCGCCGCAATGCCCAGATCGTCGAGGCGTTCTGCGCCGCGATGCACTATCCCGCGCCGTCGTTCACTTCGGCGCCTACGTTGCCCATGCGCCTCGAGGTGAAGGAGGGCATCAACGATTCGATCCTGATTAACGACGCCTATAACCTCGACCTCAATTCGCTGGCGCTGGCGCTCGATTACCTGCACGGCGTGGCGCTGAACCGCCGCCGTACGCTCGTCCTGTCGGACATCTCGCAGAGCGGGCTTTCCGACGGCGAGCTCTACGGCCGTGTCGCGGAGATGGTCGCACGTGCCGGCGTCGACTTCCTGATTGGCATCGGCCCGCGCCTGAAACGCCATGCCGGGCTGTTCGGCTGCGACAAGGAGTTTTACGCCTCGACCGACGAGTGCATCGCGCGCATCGACCGCAGGGCCGTGGCCGGGCGTGCCATCCTGCTGAAAGGCGCCCGCGATTTCCGCTTCGAGAAACTGGCGCACGCCCTCGCGCGCCGCAGCCATACGACGGTGCTGGAGGTCGACCTCGACGCCATGACGCGCAACCTCAATTTCTTCCGTTCGAAGCTCAGCTTCGGTACGAAGCTCGTGGCGATGGTCAAGGCCGGTTCGTACGGTGCCGGCGATTTCGAAGTCGCGCAGCTCTTGCAGCACCAGGGCGTCGATTACCTGGCCGTGGCGTTCGCCGACGAGGGGGTGCTGTTGCGCGAGCGGGGCATTTCGATGCCCGTCGTGGTGCTCAACGCCGATGCCGACAGTTTCGATCAGATGATCGCCAACCGCCTCGAACCCGAGATATACAGCCTCCATTCGCTCGGCGCCTTCGCCGGGGCCGTGGTGCATGCGGGCGAGAGCCGTTACCCGATCCATATCAAGCTCGACACGGGTATGCACAGGCTGGGATTCACGGACGACGAAGTCGGGGCGCTGTGCAGGGCGCTGGCGGAAACCCCGCAGGTCAAGGTCGCCTCGGTCTTCTCGCACCTCAACTGTGCCGACATGCCCGAAGAGGATGCCTATACCCGGGCGCAGATCGCCCTGTTCGACCGCATGAGCGCCCGCGTAGCCGCCTCGCTGCCCTATCCGGTCATCCGCCATACGGCCAATTCGGCCGCCATCGAACGCTTCCCCGAGGCGCAGTTCGACATGTGCCGCCTTGGGCTGGGGCTTTACGGCTTCGGCTACCGGCATAACGGGATGCTGCGTCCCGTCTCGACCCTCCGCACGCGTATCGTGCAGGTCAAGCACCTGTCTGCGGGCGAGGCCGTAGGGTATGGACGGGCCGGGAAACTCACGCGCGAAACTACGACGGCGACGATCCCCATCGGATATGCCGACGGGCTCGACCGCCACCTGGGCTGCGGCCGCTGGTCGGTGCTGGTGGCCGGGAGTCCCGCCCCCATCGTCGGACGCATCTGCATGGACAGCTGCATGGTCGACATTACGGGGATTCCCGGCGTGAAGGAAGGCGACGAAGTCGTGGTCTTCTCGCCCGAGCCGGGCAACGACCTGGAAACGATGGCCCGCGTGCTCGATACAATTCCCTATGAGATCATGACCTCGGTTTCGGGGCGCGTAAAACGGATTTACCTCAAAGAATAAAGTTATGAAATGCTATGATTGCGGCGGTGAAATCGCTTCCGGAACCGGAACGTGTCCCTCCTGCGGTTGCCCCGCCGGGCGCGATGAGGCCGCCGAGTGCCTCGGGGCGCGGCTGCTGACGGCACAGCTCGAATCCGAATCGGCCCTCAACCAGTTGGGCAAGGCCCGCAGCGCCATGTTCGCCGCGGCGTTGCTGGCGCTCGCCAGCGGCGTGGTTGAACTGGTCAACGCCCAGGGAAACGGGGAGAGGCTGGTGGTCGGAATCGTGATGCTCGTGCTGGCGGGCGGCTATGTGGCTATCGGCTGCAATGTCCGCAAATCCCCGCTGATGCTTTCGGTTGCGGGGCTGGTCGTGAGCGCATTTTTCCTGAGCGGTGTTTTCGGGGTGGTGATCGCCGGTGTCATGGCGCTGAGCGTCTGGTTTGCTGTGCTGTATACGAAAGCCGTTGCCCGGGAGCGGGAACTCCGGGCCAAACTCGAAAAACTGAAATAAGATGTACGGAACGCTCTATCTGATCCCGTGTCCGATTTCGGACGAGACGGCACCGTGGGACGTGCTGCCCGCGGCGAACCGTGCCGTGATGGATTCGCTCGACTATTTCATCGTCGAAAACACCCGTTCGGCGCGGCGGTTCCTGTCGAAGGCCGGCATCGCGCGGCCGATCGACACGCTGGAGTTCCGCGAGCTGAACGAACATACCGTCGCCGGGCGTGAGGTCGAAGAGCTGGTGAAACCGCTCGTTGAGGGCCGCTCGGCGGGGGTTGTTTCCGAAGCGGGCGTGCCGGGCGTCGCCGATCCCGGGGCTCTGGTCGTCGAGGCGTGCCACCGCCACGGTATCCGCGTGGTGCCGCTCGTCGGGCCGTCGTCCGTCATCCTGGCCGTCATGGCCTCGGGGCTCAACGGGCAGTCGTTCGCCTTCAACGGCTACCTGCCCGTCAAGCCGCCCGAACGGGTCCAGGCGATCCGCCGCTTCGAACGCCGTGCGCAGTCCGAACGCCAGTCGCAGCTCTTCATCGAGGCGCCTTACCGCAATGTGAAGCTGATGGAACAGCTCCTGCAAACCCTTGCCCCCGAGACGCGCCTGACGCTGGCGATGGACATTACCGCTCCCGGCGAATATATCCGTACGCTCGCCGTGCGCGAGTGGCGGTCGGTGCGGCTGCCGGAAATGAACAGGCACCCGGCGATTTTTATCATCGGGTAGGCATGGCCCGGCGGTTGGTATACAATTTGTTCGAATATAAGACGGAAAATCTGAAAAACACGAGATATGAAAAAGGAAAAAACTTATAATGAGGCTGTTGACGGTGACGAAGGATTCGTTCCCGGTGAAGGTTACCCTTCGTGCGACGGCGAACCCTGTGCCAATGTGTCAGACGACTCGCAGGACGGGACTGACACAATGGCAGACGCTGCCGAAGGCGGCGACAAGGCCGGAGCGGGATCGGATCTGACGGCGGCGCTGGCCGAGTGGCAGGATAAATTCATCCGCCTGCAGGCCGAATTCGATAATTACCGCAAGCGTACGCTCAAGGAGAAGATGGACTTGGTGCAGACCGGGGGCCGTGACGTGCTGCTGGCGATGCTCCCCGTGCGCGACGACGTGCAGCGTGCCGTCGATGCCATGCAGAAGAGCGACGACATCGAGGCGCTGCGTGCCGGCGTGACGCTTATTTCACAGAAATTTACCGATACGCTTCGTCAGAAAGGGGTCACCGAGATCGACGTCAAGGGCAGGGAGTTCGACGCCGACCTGTGCGAGGCGGTGGCTAAATTCGCTGCCGGAGAGGAAATGCAGGGTAAGGTCGTCGACATTGTCCAGACGGGTTATATGCTGGGCGACAAGGTGCTGCGTTTCGCAAAAGTTGTTGTAGGAGAATAATGCCATGGCAGAAAAGAGGGATTACTACGAAGTGCTGGGCGTCCAGAAAAACGCTAACGCTGACGAAATAAAGAAGGCTTACCGCAAGGCGGCCATCCAGTACCACCCCGATAAAAACCCGGGTGACAAGGAGGCCGAAGAGAAATTCAAGGAGGCGGCCGAGGCATACGATGTGCTGTCGAACCCCGACAAACGTGCCCGTTACGATCAGTTCGGCCATGCCGGGATGAGCGGTGCCGCGGGTGGCGGGGCAGGCGGCTTCGGCGGGTTCAGCGGCGGCGGTTTCTCGATGGAGGATATCTTCTCGCAGTTCGGCGATATTTTCGGCGGACATTTCGGCGGCGGGTTCCGCTCGTCGTCGTCATCGGGCGGCGGGCGTCGTGTGAACCGGGGATCGGATATCCGCATCAAGGTCAAGCTGACCCTCGCCGAGATCGCCAACGGCGTCACCAAGAAACTCAAGATAAACAAGACCGTCGCCTGCGATAAGTGCGGCGGTACGGGGGCCAAGGACAGCAACTCCTACTCGACCTGTTCGACCTGCAACGGTACGGGCTATGTGACGCGTGTGGAGAACACCTTCTTCGGCCGCATGCAGACGCAGGGCGTCTGCCCCACGTGCGGCGGTACGGGCAAAGTCATCACCGCACCCTGCGACAAGTGCAAGGGCGAGGGAACCCTCCGCGGCCAGGAGGTCGTGGAGATCCGAATTCCGGCCGGCGTGGGCGAGGGTATGGTGCTCACCGTCACGGGCAAGGGCAATGCCGCCCGTCACGGAGGCGTCAACGGCGACCTGCAGGTCATGATCGAAGAGGAGTCCAATCCCGAGTTGGTGCGTGACGGCAACGACCTGATCCACAACCTCAATATCACCGTTACGACAGCCCTGCTGGGCGGTACGGTCGAGGTGCCGACGGTCGATGGCCGTGCCAAGATCAAGATCGCCCCGGGAACGCATGCCGGCAAGGTGCTGCGCCTGGGCGGCAAGGGGTTGCCCGACGTCAACGGCTATGGCCGCGGCGACGAACTGGTCGTGGTCGACATCACGATCCCCTCGAAGCTCAGTGCCGAGGAGAAGCGGCTGGTCGAACAACTGGCGCAGCAGCCCGGTTTCCAGCATGCCGAATCGGTCAAGAACCAGAATATCTTCGAGCGGATGAAGAGTTTCTTCCGGTAGGGAAGCAGCGGTTTGCATATGCGGCGGGATGTCGGGGAACTTTGCGGGCCACGGCATTCCGCCGTCGTTCGCAACGACCTTTCCGCTGCGGTGCACGGAGGTTTGCGGGCGTATTCCCCGCCGCCTTTTCCGGGGCGGTTGCGGCTATTGTCGGCCTGTCTGAGGAGTGCTTCCCCTTCCGCACCGCTTGCCCCCCCCCTCTCTCCCTGCTGCGGGGCATCGGACGTCTGGCGCCGCATCCTCGGCAGGACTTTACGGGCGCCGCAGGCGGAAAAAAGGGTTTTACAGGCAATAAAATTGCCGGAGAATTCGTATCTTTACCAAAAATAATTAGGAGGACACGCCATGTTAGGTTTCACCCCGTTCAAGAGACACGCCAACAAGTTTAACTACATACCGCGCTACTACGATCCCGAAAAGGAGGCGCGCGAGCAGCGCCGTGCCGAACTTCGCGGCGAGAGGGTCGAAGACGGGGATCGTGAGTACCGTCCCGGACAATATATCCGTACGCAGCGCGATGCCCGTGCCGCCCGCCGTTCCAAGGAGGATGACAAGGGTCGTATGCGCATCTGGAAGATGGCCGGTGCCGCAGTTATCGTCCTGCTGTTCATCTACATCCTTTATCCGAAGCTCGCCGATGTGTTCCTGCGCGCCCGTACGGCGCCGGCACAGACCGAATCCGCTGCCTCCGAATCCGCTCCGCGCAACGGGCTCGACCAGACGGGTATTTCCGACGTAGAGTGGCAGGAGCAGCCTATCACGGTGGTTCCCAACGATTATCAGGAATAAATGGCAGATAAGATCAGATTATTACCCGAAGTCGTCGCCAACCAGATTGCTGCGGGCGAGGTCGTCAACCGTCCCGCATCGGTGGTCAAGGAGATGATGGAGAACGCCATCGACGCCGGCGCCCGTACCGTGAAGGTCAACTTCCGTGACGGGGGCAAGGATTTGATCCAGATCGTCGACGACGGCTCGGGCATGTCGCCCATCGACGCGCGTATGGCCTTCGACCGCCATGCCACCAGCAAGATAACTTCCGTCGAAGACATCTACGCCCTCAATACGTTCGGGTTCCGCGGCGAGGCGCTCGCTTCGATCGCCGCCGTGGCGCAGGTCGAACTGCGCACGCGGCAGGAGGGCGACGAGGTGGGTACCCAGACCGAAATCAACGGCGGCCAGTTCGCCGGGCAGACTCCCGTGATGTGTCCCGTGGGGGCGCAGTTCTTCGTGCGCAACCTTTTTTACAACGTGCCCGCCCGCCGTCGTTTCCTCGACAAGAGTACGGCTTCGGCCGCACAGATCAAGGCCGAATTCCAGCGTGTTGCGCTGTGCAACCCCCATATCGCCTTCGAACTTTACGCCAACGACGCTCCGGTCTATACGCTCTGTGCCACGTCGCTGGCGGGACGTATCGTTGACGTGGTGGGACGCCATATCAAGCAGAACCTGCTGGAGGTCGATGCCGACACCTCGATCGCCCGCATCGGGGGCTATATCGGCCGTCCGGCTGCCGCCAAGCGGCGCAACGGCGAGCAGTACCTCTTCGTCAACGGACGTTATTTCAAGAGTTCGTACCTCACGAGCGCCATCATGAAGGCCTATGAGAAACTGATCCCCGAGAGCAGTTCGCCTTCCTATTTCCTCTACCTGACGATCGACCCTTCGCGCATCGACGTCAATGTCCACCCGCAGAAGACCGAAGTGAAATTCGCCGACGAGGAGGCCGTCTGGCAGATCATCAACGCCGCCGTGCGCGAGACGCTCGCCAAGACGGGGGCCGTGCCGCTGATGGATTTCGACCGCGACGGCATCGTCGAGATCCCGGCATTGAGCAAAGGGGCCGTCTACAGCGAGCCCCGCGCCATGTCCAACGGCGACTACAATCCGTTCCGCGAGGAGTATATCGACCCTACGGCGCCCGATCCCAATGTCGATTTCACGGGCTTCGACGTCCCGTACGACGATCGCGGACAGACGTTTTCCGATACGGCCGGGACGGGCTTCGCCCCGCGCGTCGGTATGGGCGGCGGCAAGTCGGGGGGCAGTGCGTCCGGGAGCAGCCTGCCCGGCGGGCTGCGCAGCGCCGGCAGCGGATTTACCCTTCCGCAAACCCTGCCGGCGGGGGAGGATTTCACCATCCCTTCCTCGGCGGCCGACGGGTTCGAGGATTTCGTTTCGGGGAGCAGTTTCGAGGTGGAGTCCGATGCCGGGTTCGGGACGAGTGCTCTGGAGTTCATCCCTTCCGGGGCTACGGCCGGGCAGCAGCGGCTGGCGGTTGAGGGGCGTCCGGAATTTACCGATCCCCTGCCGTTGGGCGGCGGGTACCTCGCCGCGCTGCTGGGCGGGAGGTTCGTCGTGGTGGACGTGCGGCGTGCCCGCGAGCGCATTCTTTATGAGGATTACCTGAAGATGCTCGGAAACGGGTCTTCCGTGAGCCAGCAACTGCTTTTTCCCGAGCGGCTGGTGTTGTCGGGTGACGAATATGCACTGCTCGAGGAGAACGCCGTGGAATTCGCGTCGCTGGGATTCGACATCGACTTTGCGGGGGAGGGGACGATCGAGGTGAAGGGCACTCCGGCCGATATGCCGGCCGATGCCGTCGACCAGATGGTCTACGACCTGCTGCAAGCCTTTTCGACGCCCGTGTCGCTCGCGGATCAGCGCCGCGAGAAGATCGCCGCCGTCATGGCGCGCGGCGGGGCGAAAGGCATTCCCCGCAATATGTCGCGCGACGAAGCCGCCGTACTGCTCGCCCAGCTCGCCGCTACGGGCAATTTCAGTTTCTCGCCCTCGGGCAAAGCCATAACTGCAGAAATAACCCCCGAAGATATCCGTACCAAACTGGGATAATCCGGTGGAAAAACGTACTTTTGTAAAAATTTTACGCAATGAACAGCTATTTTCAGACACCCCCGGTGGTGAAAAACCTGATAATCATCAATGCCCTGGTCTACATGGCTACGGCCCTGATCCAACCGGCACATAACGCCATCATGGAGTATTGCGCCCTGTGGCTGGGAGCGCCGTTGTTCCACACCTACCAGTTCGTCACCTACATGTTCGTGCATGCCAATTTCGAGCATATCTTCTTCAATATGTTCGCCTTGTGGATGTTCGGGCGTACGTTGGAATACGAATTGGGGTCGAAGCGTTTCCTGACCTATTACATGGTTTGCGGCATCGGTGCGGCGCTGATCCAGTATTTCACGGCGCTGGCGTTCGGCGAGCTGCCCATGTCGCTGGTCGGTGCTTCGGGCGCGGTGATGGGGCTGCTGCTCGCCTTCGGCGTCATGCACCCCAATGCGGTCATCATGCTGCTGATCCCGCCGATCCCGATGAAGGCCAAATGGTTCGTCATCATCTACGGCGTCATCGAACTTTTCCTCGGCTGGCGCGGCGTAGGCAATGTGGCGCATTTCGCCCACGTGGGCGGTATGCTTTGGGGTTTCCTGCTGCTCCACTGGTGGAAGCAGCGCGGCATAATCCGCTTCTGAGCCGATGTCCGGCGAATTCTATAAGAACGATTACGGCAGCCGGCGCGGGGAGAAACCGCACCGCGGCCTGCTCATGTGGCTACTCGACCTGGTGATGACGCTCCTGACCGTCGTTGTCGGGGCCACGATGGCCGTCACCTATTTCGTCCCTTATGTGAACCCCGCCGGGGTCTGGTTCTTTCCCCTGCTGGGGCTTGCCGCCCCGGCGATCTACGTCGCTACGGTCATCCTGGCGCTCTACTGGGTCATCCGCTGGCGGCTGCTCCGCGCCGGGACGATGCTGGCGCTGGTCGTCATCTGCCTCTTCAAGGTTTCGCTCTTCTATAAGCCCGAATTCCGCCGCAGCTACGGCGAGGAGAGCTATGACCGCCGGGCTTTCAAGGTCATGACCTATAACGTGCGCAGTTTCTTCGGCGAAAGCGGAGCCAGCAATGTCGATGACATCGTGCGCCTGATCGGCGAATACGATCCCGATATCGTCTGCATGCAGGAGTTCAATGCCCGCCTGGCCGAGAAATCCGACGATTTCGCCCTGTTGGACGAGAAATACGAAAGCGCGGCCTTCGGCCGCACGCAGGCTCCCGATTCGCTGTATGGGGCATCGCTTTTCATCCTGAGCAAATACCGTATCCTGCGCTCGGGCATCGTCCTGACCCCCAATACGTCGGTCTGGGCCGACCTGCTGATCGGTGACGATACGGTGCGCGTGTTCAACAACCACCTGCGTTCGACGGCGATCAAGGCGGCCGACAACGAATATATCACCAACCGCGATTTCATCTCCGACACGGCACGCGAAGTCAAGATCCGCAGCATCGTGAGCCGCCTGCGCGAGAACAGCATCCTGCGTGCCGCACAGGTCGACAGCATTGCCGATGTCATCGCCGACGCGCGTGCGCGGTGCATCGTCTGCGGCGATTTCAACGATACGCCGATGTCCTATGTCTACCGCACGATGGCCGGGGGGCTGAACGACGCTTTCAGCAAGAGCGGTTCGGGCTATTCGCATACTTTCCGCGGCTTCTTCAATACGCTGCGCATCGACTATGTCCTCTGCTCCGACAGTTTCGACCCGGTTTCCTACGAGGTGCCGCAGGTCGAATATTCGGATCACCTGCCCGTCGTGGTGCGTCTCCAAAAGAATCTACTGAATAACTAATCCGATAAACTATGATTTTCGACTCTTTGAAGAACAGCGCGCTCTATTATCCGGTGAGCCCGCGTCTGGAAAAAGCCTTCGGCTTCATCGCTTCGACCGACTGGGAAACGATGGAGCCGGGGATCCATGAACTCGACGGCAAGGACATCTATGTCAACGTAATGGAACCTGAGCTGAAAAAACCGGCGGATGCCAAACTCGAAATACACGACGCCTATATCGACATCCAGGTGCTGATCCGCGGTGAGCAGGAGACCTTCGGGTGGAGCGAGCGTGCCGACCTGCGCAAGCCGCTGGGCGAATTCGATGCCGGGAAGGATATCCGTTTCTTCGACGATGAGCCGCAGACCTTCTATACGCTGCGCCCGGGGCAGTTCACGATCTTCTTCCCCGAGGACGGCCATGCGCCGATGATCGGCGAGGGCGATGTGCGCAAGATCATTGTGAAGGTTCGCAAGTAACGGCGGGCCGGATTACGGATGCGCGAGAGGCGGTTCCCTGCGGAACCGCCTCTCGTTTTGCCGTTATGCTGCGTCGGGTTTTCGGGATGGGAGCCGCATCGCGGGGTAGGTGTAGCAGGCGGTGCAGGCGACAAGGACAATCCCCGAAGCAGAAGCTCCGGGGATTGTGTCGTTATGCCTGTGCCGTAAGAGTATTATTTTCCGATGCCGTAGTAGCGCAGCCCGGCGTTGAGCACCTCTTCCTTGTCGAAGATGTTGCGGCCGTCGACCAGGATGTTGTCGCGCATGAGCGTGAGCAATTGCGGCCAGTCGGGCATCCGGAACTGTTTCCACTCCGTGACGAGCGCGATGGCATCGGCACCCTCCGCGGCTTCGTACATCGAACCTGCGTAATGCACCCCTTCGTCGCCGATCCTGCGGCGGGCTTCCTCCATCGCCACGGGGTCGTAGACCCGAACCGTGGCGCCCGCCTTACGCAACAGGTCGATCACCACCAGTGCCGGCGCTTCGCGCATGTCGTCCGTTTCGGGCTTGAATGCAAGGCCCCATATCGCGATGGTTTTCCCGCGCAGGTCGCCCAGCGCCCGTTGCAGTTTGCCGAACAGGATGGATTTCTGCCCTTCGTTGACCCGTTCCACCGCCTCGATGACCTGCATCGTATAACCGTGTTCCTGGGCCGTACGGGCCAGGGCTTTCACGTCCTTGGGGAAGCACGAGCCGCCGTAGCCGCAGCCGGGGTAGAGGAACTTGCTGCCGATGCGGGCATCGGATCCGATGCCCTTGCGCACCATTTCGACGTTCGCCCCTACCAGGTCGCAGAGGTTGGCGATCTCGTTCATGAACGAGATGCGGGTCGCCAGCATGGCGTTGGCCGCGTATTTGGTCATTTCCGCCGAGGGGATGTCCATGAACAGTACCCGGAAATTGTTGATCAGGAACGGACGGTACAGGCGGGTCATCAGCTTGCGCGCCCGTTCGCTCTCGACGCCTACGACCACGCGGTCGGGCGACATGAAATCTTTGATGGCCGCGCCTTCCTTCAGGAATTCGGGGTTCGAGGCCACGTCGAACGGCACCTTGCAGCCGCGTTTGTCTATCTCTTCCCGGATCACGGCCTTGACCTTCTGCGCCGTACCGACGGGTACGGTGCTTTTGGTGACGAGCACCGTATACTTCTTGATGTTGCGACCGAACGTACGGGCGACTTCGAGCACGTATTTCAGGTCTGCCGAACCGTCTTCGTCGGGCGGTGTGCCGACGGCCGAGAAGACTACTTCCACCTTGTCCAGACAGTCCGTCAGTTCGGTCGTGAAGTGCAGGCGCCCCTCCTCGACATTGCGTTTGACGAGTTCTTCGAGCCCCGGCTCGTAAATCGGGATGAGGCCGTTGTTCAGGGCGTCGATCTTTTTCCTGTCGACATCGACGCACGTAATATCGAGTCCCATTTCTGCGAAACAGGCACCCGATACCAGACCGACATAACCCGTACCCACGACTGCGATTTTCATCATATTATGTCCAAGTTTTTGGTTGGTTTAGCGGTGCATGCACCCGGCGATCCGCGCTGCGAGCGCGTGGCATGCCTCGTGCCATGCCGGTGAGAAACCCTGCTTCATTTCCACGGGTTCGCAGATCGCCTCCCACTTCATCTTCTGTGCGAATTCGCCCAGGCAGCGCACGGCGGCGCTCGCCCAGCAGAAGGAGCCGAACCAACCGAAGTTGCGCTGCGGGACGCAGCGTGCCGCGATCAGGTCGAGCAGGCGTGCCACGGGCGGGTAGAGCCCTCCGTTATAGGTCGGGCCGCCCACGATGAGCGTGTCGTAACGGAACACGTCGCGCAGGACGATGGATTCATCGGCGTAGGACATGTTGTGGACGACGATCGGGCCCACGCCTTCGGCGGCCAGTTCGCGCGCTATGCGCTCGGCCATCTGCTCCGTATTGCCGTACATCGAGCCATAGGCGATCACCACGCCAGGTTCGCCTGCGTAGCGGCTCAGACGGTCGTAGACGTCCATCACCTGCGGGATCTCGCGCTGCCATACGGGGCCGTGGGTCGAGCAAATGGTCGTGGGGTTCAGGCCCCGTACCTTCGCGAGCGCCTTTTGCACAGGCACGCCGTATTTGCCGACGATGCAGGCGTAGTAGCGGCGCATTTCGTCCCAGTAGCGCGACGGGTCTACCTGCGAGTCGGTGATGCCGCCGTCGATGGCGCCGAACGTGCCGAAGGCATCGCCCGAGAAGAGCGTGCCGGCCTCGGCACACCATGTCACCATCGTTTCGGGCCAGTGTACCATCGGCGCCATGTAGAACGAGAGCGTTTTCGAGCCGAGCGATATGCTGTCGCCCTCCTTGACTTCGAGCGTCCCGGTGTCGATGCCGTAGAATCCCTGGAGCATCTGCAGCGTCTTGGCGTTGCCCACGATTCGGATGTCGGGGTAGAGCATGCGCAGTGCGCGCACGGACGACGAGTGGTCGGGTTCCATGTGGTTGATGACCAGGTAGTCGATCTTGCGGTCGCCGATGGCCTCGCGGATGTTCTCTGTCAGACGGCTGCCGAAGCCCTCTTCGACGGTATCTATCAGTGCGACCTTTTCGTCGGCAACCAGATAGGCATTGTATGAAACCCCCTGCGGGAGCGACCAGAGACCTTCGAAACGGGTGGTTGTGCGATCGTTGACCCCGACGTAATGGATGCCGGGCAAAATTTCGGTGATATTCATGGTGCGTGGCGTATTTGTTTCAAAGATAGTGAAAAATGTGCCAAAGTGGAGCGGCGCGTGCCTTCCTGCTTGCCGGATTTTTCCCTATCGTCGGATATTAAAAATTTGCGTAAAGATAACCGTTTTTTCGGATATGCGTGAAATCTGTTTCCGAAAAAAAAGCGATTCCCGCATGATGCGGTGGCTGGGCAGCTGGTTTTCCGGCCTGCGGGGTGCCTGTGGCGTTGACCGGGGGCTTGCCGTTTGCGCATGGCGAACCCGCACTGCGGCATCGGGGACAGGCGTAAAAAAAAGCCTTCGGCAAGTGCCGAAGGCTTTGGAAATATTACAAGCCGGGGCTTAGAGCAACCGGAAGAAATCCGAGCGTACGCCCTGCATGCTTACCGCGTCGTTCTTTACCGACTCCGGAATCGTCGCACGAGTGTATACGCACACGTCGCCGGTGTCGGCCGTGCTGGTCAGCGTGATGGTGTTGGACGATTCGTCTGCCGTGACCGTGTACGAGCTTCCCCAGGGGGTGTTGTCGCTGTAATTTCCCGAAAGTACATCGCCTTTGAGCAAGTAGCTGCCCGTGTATTTCTGGTACTTTACGGATTCGATCTTCTGGTAGATGGTGAACGACCCGCCGTCGAATGCGATGTAGGCGTCGAACACCTGCGGAGCCTGGCCTGTCCATGAGGTCAGGCGCCATTCTCCGACGAGTTGCTTGGCCAACGGCGTGTTGTTGTCTTTGTTGTCGTCGTCGCACCCTGCGAACAGGCTCATGCCGAGTATGGCAAAGAGAATATAGATAGTCTTTCTCATGATCTTTTTGCTGTTATCGTAATTCGTATTATAACCAACCTCCGTTCCCGGCCTGTACGCCGCGGGCGATGACGGCGAATTCCTTGGTGATCGTCATGCCGCCCATCACGCTGCCCGTGCCGACCTTGTCGCCGCCGCCGATTGCCGTAACCGTGATCTTCGCCACGCCGGACTTGGTGCATTTGATCTTCAGTTTGCCGTACGCCATCGTGGGTGCAGCCTCGATCCCCAGTTTGGCCATGTCGGCTGCGGACATCGAAACATCGGTGTAGGTGAGGTTCGTTGCGCTGCCGCCGAAGAACTGCGTCAGGGGAATGAGCTCTTCAGCCCCTACACCGACCTTGAGGCACGGCGTGCCTTCGATCTGCATCAGCAGTTGATAAGCGTCTACTGCGCCCGTACCCAACTGCTTACGGTATTTTTCGAGGTACATCGTGCCGTTCGATTCTTTGGTGCCGTCGAGATACCGTTCCATGTCGTTCACCGAGGTGAGGAGCATGCTGATAAACTCGTTGCGGGTGTAGTGCTTGCCTTTTGCCACGGCATAGGAGAGGCCGAGTGCGGCGACGCCCGATACGTGCGGGCAGGCCATCGAGGTTCCCTGCATATAGCCGTAATCCGAACCCTCGTTCATTTCCGAAGGCATCGTCGAAAGTACCGTAGCGGTCGAATTGCTTGCAATGTAAGCGTCGCCGCCCGGCGCCGAGATGTTACAGCCGGGGCCGTAGTTGGTGTAGCTTGCAGGCAGGAAGTCGGGCGAGAACGAGGTTACCGAAATATAATCGCGGAACGCCCCGGGGTACCCGGCACGGTCGAGTGCGTCGTTGCCGGCCGAGAAGATGACCAGACCGCCGTCTATCGCGTCGCAGTTCGACGTGGCGATGAAATAGGCGAGTGCGTCATGCTCCGCTTTGGCTTTTTTGGCGTACTGGTCGTCGGAGGTGTAGCCACCGCCCTTGATACCCATCGAGCACTGGATGATCGAAGCACCGTTGTCGGCCGCGTATTTGAATGCCCTTGCCATGACGGCCGTCGTGCCCGAACCTGCTGCCGTACCGGACAGGGCCTGGCACGACATGAGCCGTACACCGTCGTTGTTGCCCGAGCCGCCCGCTACTCCGCAGACACCGATGCCGTTGTTGTTGACCGCTGCTACCGTGCCTGCGGTATGCGTCCCGTGACCGGAGTCGCCGTCGCCCTTTGCGTCGACCACATCCCAGGAGATGGGGCCGTTCGTAACGAAATTGTACCCGTAATAATCATCCACGTAACCGTTGCCGTCGTCATCGACGCCCGTGGTTCCGGTCATCTCCCTGGTGTTGACCCACATGTTCGCAGCTAGGTCGGGGTGCGTATATTTCACGCCTTCGTCGACTACGGCTACGATGATCTTGGGATCTCCGGCCGTGAGTTTCCATGCCTCTTCCACGTTGATGTCCGCACCTTCGCGCGCGGTCTGTGCCACGGCCTTGTCGCCTTTGTTGATATAGTGCCACTGGCGCTTCAATTCCGGGTCGTTGAACGGCCATACGATCGAACGTGTGTCTGCCGACATGGCGGGCGCATCCGAACGGAGCGGGGTGGCCTTGCCGTCCCACATTTTTTCGAGCTTCGTGTTGAACTGGATGTTCGCCACTTCGGCTACGGCCGACAGTTTCTGTGCGGCGAGATCCAGGTCGACTTCGGTGTCGAACTGCAATTCGTACCACTTGTGCAGGCCGGCTGCGCGCGTGCGCTCCTCGTTGCGTGTGTCTACCGGGAACAGGCGGTTCAGGGAGCTGACGTTCAGCTCCGAAAGTATTTCATCCACGGAGACGATACCCGCGCGGGTAGCGACCGACCGTGTCTTGGCGGCGGCTTCGGCGGCCTGTTCGAGGCTGCCGATGGCTGCGTCGTCGAAATAAACGAGCAGGCTGCCCGCTTCGGCGTCGATCGAGGTGTTGACGATCTTATGCGATGTGGCGGGTATCTGCGAACCGCCGTCGGTTGCGTCGGTCATAGGGTCTGACGTACAACTCGCAAGCAGAAGCGCCGTAATGAGTAGTAATTTTTTATCAATCATAATCCGAGTTATTTTTTGAGGGTCTCCCCTCCCCGGTGGAAGGGGAGACCGCTCTTGATCACTAATTGGGTGAACGACTGAAATTATTTAGCCATTTTTTTCAGGGGCATTTTCTCCATGCCTCCGCTTTGCAGAGTGTTTGCCCGGGGTGCAAAACCTTCGGAGAACGAACTCATCGCGGGAGTTGCGATCCGAACGGACACCTCACCTTCGAGCGGGTTCGCGCCGCGGTTGACGGGCTTGCCGAACAGTTCGTCGATCAGGGCGTGAGCACGTTCGCGGCCGCGCAGTTCGACATAGTTCGAGGGGTTGATGGAGATTTCCTTCGAGAGGGTCAGCATCTTATCCGAAGCAACCTTGCGCGGTGCGGCTGCTCCCGTGTTGCTACCGGTCGCCGGTACCATCAGCGGGGACGTATAGCTTTCCCAGTTGCCGATCGAGTTCGTATAGTTGGCATCCGTGTATGCCTTGACTAATATGGTGTCGAAATTATACTGATCCGACCAGTCGGGGCCACAAATCAGGGCGAGATACCCGTCTTCCGTGACACCTCCGATCATCATGCCGTCGATTGCGTCGGAACCCATGCCCGTTTCTTTGTCCAGAATGTAATACTTGAGATAGAGCGTCGCTCCCAGGTACGGAATGGTGCCCATGGGCTGCCCTTTCAGAACATAGATGATCCCGTTGTACCACTCCCAGACAACCGTGTCTTCGTTATTGGCTCCGAGCGAGAGGCCCGCAACATTGATTGCATCCAGATTGTTGGTGTCGTCGGTCTCATTCTCCGAGAAGACGACCTGGCCGATCTTGCTGCGATCCGTTTTACCGGAGCCGTCGTTGCTGATTCCCCACAGGTTCCATGTCTTGAACAGTTGGGCTTTATCGCTGAACACATAGAGGTCGTCGATCGTGTACTTGCGCTGCAGCGGATCTGCCTTGCCGGCAGTAGTCTGTTCTACGGCGAACAGTTTGCCGTTGTAACCGTTGTCGGCGTATACCAGCAGGGTGTAACTTGTACCTGCCGACAGACCCGTATAGAACGGAGCGTAACCTGTGCCGTTAATCTTTTCGAGTTGAGCTGTGGTAAGTGCCTTGCCGGATGCCTTGACACCCGCGATCAGCTGCGATTCGTTCATGCCCTGGGTCGAAGCCGTCGTGAACAGGCCGATGTAGCCCGATGCGATCTCCTCACCGAACAGGATGGTCTTGATCGAGTTCTCGGGTGTGTGGCCTTCGGGCTCTTTCTCCCACGTAAGCTCTGTGCGGACGCTCATTATGACGGGTTTCTCCTCGCCGGCCTTGACGTAACCGAACGATACGTACCCGTATTTCTGGAGGTTGCCTTTTTCGTCATAAGAATTGCCGACGATGGTGTAGATGCCGGTCTTCTCCATGACGGCGGTGATCGTACCCGAAGCCGTGATCTCTTCGCTCGGGATCGTCCCTGCGTCGATGTCTCCCGATTTGGCCGCAGCGAGCGACTCGCTGAGCGCACCCTCGAAGAAGGCATATTTCACCTTGTCGACGTCGTTGCCGAGCGTAGCCGTGATGGCGACCTTGCCGTCTGCGGGCGCCGACTTCTCGAAGGCTACCGAGTAATCGTAGCTTACCGCGCCCGGGAACAACAGGCGGGTCATTTCGGTATTGGCCTTGAAGTAGCTGGTTGCTTCCCATAGCGAAGGTGTCGTCAGAAGGATCGCCTTCGGCGGGAAGGTGAGGACGCCGTTTTCCAGCGTGCCGTACATCGTGGCCGAAGCCATGCCGGGATAATTCTCCTGGCAGAACGAAACGATCACGAATGCGCCGTTGTCTTCGTAACCTACGTCGTTGATCTCAAAACCTGTCGGCTGTACCGGGAACCATACTTTTTCGGGATCCCGCGCGTCGATGATGGTATAGGTCGGAACGGAGGGAACGTTGGAATACCTTCCACCGACGATTTTGGCCATGTAGGCTTCGTCATAAATATCCTTGATACGGTAGTAACCCTTCATATCGGCACGTTCGTAAATCTCGACTTCCTTTTCTGCATTGGGGACACCGTTTTCCTTTATGTTGGAGCCCATTATCGCCGTGAAGAAATCGTCGCGCCACGTGCCTTTGGTTTCACCGTTGGGGCCCTTCACGAGATCCCACTGGACGCGGGTGACGCTGAAATCGAGCCCGTTGGAATATTCTCCGTAAAGCAGTGCGTATTTCTTGTCCTTCACCACGATGGAGCAATCGTAGGTCTTACCGACCTCAGCTCCGGGGAAGTCCACCGAGAACGTGGTTGCTTCCTGTCCGGCCTCGAATTTGATTTCCGAGACCGTGAAAAGCCCGTCCTGGGTGCTGCTGACTTCCACAGGCACGGTGATCGCATCGTTGTAGTTCTTGCGCATGGCCGTGAAGGTCAGGGTCGTAGGCTCCGCCGGATCGAGCTCTTGGTCGCCGGCATTTTCCTGCGAGGGAAAATAAACGCCGTAGCAGTCCGTGTCTTCGCCTTCGCCGGGAGTATACTTAATGTCGTCCGAGCAACTTGCGAGCACGAATGTCGCTGTGAGCGCGTACAATATATATTTGATTGTTTTCATACTATTCGGTCTTTGGTATTAAAGCAAATTTTGCATATTGCCGTTACTTATCCGTCCAAGGCGTTATCTTGCCCGAGGGGTCGGGGTTGTTGACTACGGCGGGGTTGTTCTGGATTTCACCACGGGTAATGACAAAATTCCAGTGGGGAGCGCGGCCGTCGGTGTTCAAACGATAATCGGAAGGAGAATTGGTACCCTTGTAGCCGCGGGTCATGGACATATCCAGACGTTTCAGGTCGAACATGATGATACCCTCGCCCCAGAACTCGATGCGTTTTTGGAGGATCAGCTCCTCGATGAAACTCTTGAGTGTCGGCGTGCGTTCGCTACAATCGTACGAGCCGTCGGTGAAACGGTACTTCATGAATTCGTTAAGCAGTTCACGGGCGGCGACGATATTGCTTTGCGCCGTAGCTTCCGCTTCGATAAGGTACATCTCCTCGACGCGCATGCAGGGAATATCCGTAGTCCCGCCGACTTTGAAGTCGGTATAGTTGCCCTGGGCGGGACGGAACTTGATATTGACATAGTCTTTCAGCGTTGCGAAGTATGCACTGCCGTTGGGGCGGCAACTCTTGTACGCGTAGAAATTGCGGTCGGGATCGAGCCACGAATGCTTGCGGAAATCCTTGTTGTCGATCTTGTTGTAGAGGGCCTTGTCAATGGCACGGCCTACCTGGTGTCCGTATCCCCACGACTCCTCGTTACCGATGTGGGCCTGGAAGTTCAGCAGGTTGGAAACGTTGTCGCTGGTGATCGGCAGGCCCCAGATCCACGATTTGTTTGCCGTCGCACTATTGAAACCGGTCGTCGGATCCTCCCACTGTGCCTGGGTCAGGGGTGTGCAACCGCTCGTGGTGATGGCTTTGCGGGCATACTCTGCGGCCTTCTTGTAAGCATCGGGATTGTTGTCGGCAGTACCGCGTTCCAGATAAGCACGTGCCTGGAGCCCATAGACCATAGCCAAACTGGGCGTGTAGGGATCTGTCGCCGAGTAATCGGAAAGGTATGTCGCCGCCTTTTCGAGGTCGGGGAAGATCACTTTCTCGTAGACGTCGGCTGCCGACGCACGGGGATTGGCCTTAGCTTCGGCCTCGGTCGTGGTCTCAGTTACGATCGGTACGGCAAGGCCGAGCACTCCGTCTGCGGACGTGTATTTATTCTCCTTGAACTCATAGAGACGTACCAGGTCGAGGTAGAACGAAGCCCGGTAAGCATAAGCGAAGCCGAGGATATGCTTGGTTGCGGTCGTGAGAGCTTCCGGGTCGATGGTGCTGATGATGTCGTTGGTCGACTTGATCCAAGTGAAATAGTTGTTCCAGGTTAGGAGATTGGCCGCGTAGTTCTCTGCGAGAGCATCGTTGGCGCCCCACTGGCTGAACCAGTCGTAGCCCGTATCGCCCGTTATGGCCATGTCGCCTGCTGCTGAATCGGTAGCGAGGTGGATGGCCGGGAGGGAGAAATTCCAGTGCATATTGCCGTAGTCGGTAAGCGACTTAACCTGGATAAGCGCCGTGGGGATACCTTTCACCATCGCTTCGAGGGCCGAGGGGGAACCTGCGATCTGGTCGGATGTGGCCCTGTCGGTCGGGAATGTTTCCTTGATGCACCCGCTAAGCAGTGCAGCCGAAGCAAGGGCTGCTATAGATATTTTCAGTATATTTTTCATATCCGAATAATTAGCTGGTTATGGATTAGAATTGGATATTGATACCGCCCGAGATGGTGCGTATCGGAGAATAGGTTGCGTAATTCGAGGTTCCCAGAACGCCCTGGTTGTCCGTATTGTCTGCGTAGCGCGGATCCAGTCCCTTACGCTTGGACCAATAGAATACGTTTTCGCAGGCGAGGTAGATACGCATCTTGCCGACTCCGAATTTCTGGGTGAACTTCGACGGCAGTGTATAGCCGAAGTTGATGTTCTGCAGGGTCAGGTAGCTTGCGTCGATCAGGAAACGGTCGGAGGTATCCGTCGTGTTCGAATCGCCGTACTGCATACGCGGAATGTTCGAGTTCGGATTCTCCGGTGTCCATGCGTTGAGCATGTCCTTGTGCCAGTTCACGCCGATGCTGCCGGTCGAGGTCGGCGTGCTCATCGCTGCGGCATACCCCGAGTCGTAGATCTTGCCGCCGATCTGATAGTTGAAGTTGATGCCGAAATCGAACCCGAAGAACGAAACGCTCGTGCCGAAGCCGCCGTAAAGGTCGGGGATCGCATTGCCGCAGAGGTAATCGCTACCTTCCGAATAGGCTGTGGTGGTCGTTCGTTCACCCGTCGGCTTCCCGTCCTTGTCCGTTACATCCTTATACCACATGGAACGTCCGTCTTCCGAGACGCCGGCGTATTTCTTCATATAGAAGGTATACAGCGGCAGCCCTTCGCCGTAGAAGAAGCTACTGCCGGCGTAGCCGTAATAACCTTCCACCTCTTTGGTGCGGCGTTCGGGAGGCAATGAAATGATCTTGTTCTTGAGGTGCGTCAGGTTGACGTTGATGTCCCACTGCACGTTTTTGCTGCGGATCGGGGTGAAGTTCAGGTCGACCTCGATACCTTTGTTGGACATGTCGCCGACGTTGGCATAGTAGGAAGAGTAACCCAGCGACGGTGCCGTGGGGAATGCCATCAGCATGTCGGTCGTCTTGCGGTTGAAGTACTCGATGCTACCCGATATGCGGTTCTGGAGCACGCCGAATTCGATACCGGCGTTGAAGTTGGTATTGGTCTCCCAGGTGATGTTGGGATTACCTTTCTCCAGGAATGCCACGGACATCTCTCCATTCGACGAAGCGAGCCGGTAGGTATCCACATAACGGTAGTCACCGATCTTGTCGTTACCCTGCGAACCGATCGATGCCTTGACCTTCAGCATGTCGAGCCAGCCGTGCGTCCCGGACATGAAATTCTCCTTGGTTACGATCCATGCGGCACCTACCGACCAGAAGTTGCCCCAGCGGTGCGAGGGATGGAAGCGCGACGAGGCATCGCGGCGGTACGAAGCCGAGAAGAAATATTTACCGTCGTAATCGTACTGCGCGCGGCCGAAATAGCCTTCATTATTATAGGTGATGACATACGAGGTTGCGCTCTGCTTGTCGATTACCGCACCGGCCAGTTCGTCGTTGTCGGGCGAGAACATGTTGGCCGTGCTGCCGTAAAGCAGGTACTGCCTGCGCTGGTAGTATTCATGGCCGAGCATTACATTGACATTGTGCTTGCCGATGACTTTGGTGTAGTTGAGGATCTGCTGAAGGTTGTGCGAGAAATCACGCGTATGGTATTTGCCTATGATACCGTTCTCATCGGCGAACTGTCCGAAATAGGGGTTCTGTACGGTCGTCCGGCGGGTCTCGTCGAGCGAAACACCTACATTGAAAGTGAATTTGAAATCCTTCAGGAACAATATGTCGAAGAATCCCGTGCCGTTGAAGGCATTGCCTTCCGAACGGTCGGTGTTCAGGCGGGAATCCGCCAGACCGTTCGCGTTCGGCAGCAGGGGACGGGGCAAACCGGCGTTCATTCCGTCTCCGTAGTCGTACATCGTGATGCCGGCGTCGTTCTTCATGATATTTCCCTGCCCGTCACGGACGTAGAGGGGATAGATGGGGGCTACGGACGAGGTGAAGGCGAAGAGGTTGGCCGAAGAGTTTCCCTGCCCGTCCGCGCTCAGCGAATTGTAGGTGAAGTTGGCGTAACCGGCGTTGGCACCGACCTTCAGCCATTTTTTTGCCTGGTAATCGGCTTTCAGACGGGCGGTGTAGCGTTCCATATTCGAGTTTTCGGTGATACCTTCGTTATTCAGGTAGCCGAACGAGGCGTAGAACGTACTGCGATCCGTGGCGCCCGATACGCTCACGTTGTACTCCTGACGCATCGAAGAGCGGAAAGCAATATCTTCCCAGTCGTCGGGGGTAAGCAGGTAGTCCTGTCCGTTATAAACGACCCGGTTGCCCAGCGTAGCATTGGGATTGAGTTTCCCGTTTGTGCCGATAACCGACTGGCCGTCGGGCACGCTGTAAACCATGTAGCCCAGACCGCCGTCGTTCTTCGAGGCGGCCAGGTTCTTGTTGGCCATGGCGTGTGCCGTGCTCTCGCTCATGCCCTGTGACCGGTAGTAGCTGTTCAGGGCCGTGTAGTATGTTTCATAATACTGGGCCGGGTTTTTGATGTAGTCGTATGACTGCATCGCGCGCGAGTTCACACCCCACTTGGCATCTACCGTGACGGTGGCTTCCTGTCCACGGGCCTTTTTGGTCGTGACCATGATGACACCGTTGGCACCACGCGCACCGTAAAGGGCGTTGGATGCTGCGTCCTTCAGAACGATCATCGACTCGATGTCGTTGGGGTTCAGGTTGTTCAGGTCTCCTTCGTAGGGAGTTCCGTCCACGATCCACAGGGGGTCTTTCTCGGCGTTGATCGAACTGAATCCACGGATGCGGACGATCGGGTTGGCACCCGGTTTACCCGATTCGTTGGATATCTGGACACCGGCAACCTTACCGGCCAGCGACTGGGCGACGTTCGACTGCTGCGACTTTGCGATGTCATCCGCCTTGATGACGGTCGCGGAACCGGTAAACGCCTCCTTTTTGGAGGTACCGAACGCCACCACGATCACGTCGTCGATCGCCTGCGTATCTTCGTGCATAGTCACGTCGATGCGCGATTTGCCAGCGATGGGGAGCTGTTGCCCCACATATCCGATGAACGTCACCGAAAGGGTGCCGTCAGCCGGAGCCGAAAGTGAGTACTGGCCTGCCGCGTTGGTCGTAGTACCGATCGAAGTACCGTCTACCATGACAGTAGCGCCCGCAACGGGATTCCCGTTTGCGTCAGAAACTGTACCGGAGACCTGCTTGTTTTGGGCGAATGCATATGCGCCGAGCACCAAAACAGCAATTAACGATAGTACAATTTTTCTTACCATAAGCGTTAATTTTAATTGGTTTTTTAAAATAAAAAGCCAGTAGCCTGTGAACAGGATTTTACGATTCTGGTAAGATGCTGAATATCATATAAATAATTAATCGAGCACAAGGTTGCGATCCGGTTTTGAAAAGGCACGGTAACTTGAAAGTTACCTGAGGGTACGGTGTATAAAATTTATTTACAGCATATTAATGGCTGCTTGCCGAGCACCTCGAGTTACCAATGCATAACCAGAAACGGCAAAAACGCGCTGCAATATTCAAAAGGTTAACGATACCTCCGGACATCGCGGCAATACCCCGGATGCCGTAATATACCCCGGGCGTCACAAGCCCCCTCCAGGAATCCCGGCAACGACAGGGGGGGGCGCTCGCTGCTCCCCGGACGGTACGGGCATAAAAAAACCCGGAAGCGTCACGACTTCCGGGCCCAGAAAATAAGTATTAACCACTAAAGCGGATTCTGGTCGGCCGCATTGATGTATGGGTTGCTGTTCAGCTCGATCGACAGCGGAATCTGGTAGGTGAATTCCTTGCCGGCAGCCTTGACTACCTTGTGCGTGTGGTTGGAGGATGCCGTACGGTCTACACCGACGTTGAAGCGCTTGTTGGTAAAGAATTCATGTCCCTCGCCCCAGAGTTCGATACGGCTCTGGAGGAAGATCTCCTTCAGCAGTGCATCGCCCGTATTCGAGGACTTCGCATAGCCCGAATCACGCTTCGACACCAGGTCGTAAAGCGTCTGCTGCGCTGCGGAATTGTTGCCGCCGCGGGCTTCGGCCTCGGCCTTCAGCAGGTATGCCTCCGACAGGCGCATGTAGATTTCGTCAGCCTCGTAGGTCGGGGTGTTGAACTTGACGTTCGAGTAGGCCGGATAGGTGAAATCCCCTACCGTGGTCTCGGTCGCGTTGAAATTCTTCTTGCGGTAGTCGGTATCTGCGATCTGGTTGTAGAGCTGGTCGTCGATGGCCATGTAAATACCCTTGTTGTTGGCATTGTCCACGGCCGTGATCGACATGAACGATGCGAAGGAACGGTTGCCGAGCGAAGTGGAAGCAGCCCACGTATAGCCCCAGATGGTCTCGGGAAGCGAAGTGCTCTGGAAACCCGAAGTCGTATACTGCTCCTCGTTCATGAGCGAGTAGCCTGCCGAAATCACCGCCCCGGCAGCATTGGCTGCCGTGGTGTAATCGCCCGTCGTCAGTGCCACGCGAGCCAGCACCATGTTCGCAACCGTCTGGTCGATGTCCGCCGTCGAACTCTTGGGATCGTAGCCTTCCTGCTCGAACAGCGCGATGGCGTTCTGCAAATCGGTCGTGATCGTGCTGTAAACCTCGGTCGACGGGGTGCGTCCCTTGGCACCCTCGACGGTCAGATAGAGGGGGACACCCGCCTTATCCTTGCCGCCGTGCATGTAGTCGTCCTGGTAAACGCACATCAGGTAATAGTAAGCCAGCGCGCGGTAGGTCAGCGCCTGAGCCTTATATACCAGCGCCTTGGCCGTAGCATCGTCGGGGATCAGGTCGAGGATCTGGTTCGACTGATAGACGATCTTGTAGTAACAGTACCAGCGGTCTGCCGTATAGGCATTGGTCTGGGCACGGATGCTTTCGAACATATATTCGTCGGCAAACCAGTTGGTCAGTTTCGTGAGCACCATATCGTTGCCCTGCAAATCCATACCCAGATTCCAGACCATGAATCCGCGGTCGTTGGTCGTTGCCTGGCGGTTGCCGGTATGCATGTAGTTGACGGCTCCCTGCATCATGGGGGCGAGCACGAGGTCGGCATTCTCCTTGATCAGTTCGGCCAGCTGCTCATCCGACACCTCGCTGCCCGAAGGCTCGGTGTCGAGCTCGCTCGCACAGGATGCGAATAGGAGCACCGTAGCTATTGCAATGTAATATACTATGTTTTTCATACGCTAATATCTCGTTTATTATAAGTTCATCGTAATACCGAAAGTAAAGGTCTTCGCCTGCGGGAACCCGAATGCGTTCTGTGCCGTGTAAGCGGTACGCGGGTCGAAGCCCGTATGCGCGGAGGTGAAGTAGAGGTTGTCGGCAGCGAAGAAGACACGCAGCGATTCGATGCAGATCTTCGACGTCCAGCGCTTGGGCAGCGTGTAGCCGACGTTGATCGTCTTGAGGCTGAAGTAGGAGGCGTCGCGGTAGAGGTAGTCGCAGTTCGAACCCACGAAATTCCAGGTGCCGTTGAACATCAGCTTGGGGAATTTGGCGTTGGTATGCTCCGGCGTCCAGGTGTTGCCCACGAGGTCTTGCGAGGCTGCAAAACCGGCACGTCCCGGATCATATACGTTGGCCGAGTTGCCGTCCCACTGGCGGCCGCCGATCTGGTAGGCCGCAGCCAGCATGAAATCGAAGTTCTTCCAGCGGAACGAGGTGCGCAACCCACCCGTTACGTCGGGCAGCGCATCGCCGATCTCATACTGCGTGGCTTCGTTGATATTGAAGGTCTTTTCACGTCCGGTAACCTTGCCGTCGCCGTCAACGACATCCTTCCAGAACGTCTCCTGGCCGGTTGCGGGATCTACGCCGGCAAACTTGAAGAGATAGAGGTTGTAGTAGGACTTGCCTTTGCCGCGCAGGTACGTACCGCTGATGTAGTCGCCGCCCAGCGCCGGGTTGCCCAGCTCCGAGGGATAGTCGATCAGGCGGTTGCGTGCGAACGAGGCGTTGACCGCGAAGTTCCAGTAGAGATCCTTATGCTTGAGGATGTCCACGCCCAGGTCGATTTCGAAACCGCGGTTGGCCAGGATACCGACGTTTTCCAGGCGGCTCGCAAGGCCCGTCGACGACGGGGTCGGACGGTTCCAGATCAGGTCGTGCGTACGACGGTTATAATAGTCGACCGTACCGTAGAAGCGGTTCCACAGGCGGAAGTCGATACCCAGGTCGATCTGGTAGTTGCGTTCCCACGAAAGATTGCGGTTACCCGTGCTGGCTTGCGTAATGCCGATCTGGCCATCAGTTTCTCCGACCGACCAAAGGTTGGTGTAGGGATACGAAGCAGAAAGCTGGTTGCCAGCCACACCGTAGTTGACGCGCAGTTTCAGTTCGTCGACCCACGTAGCGTTGTCCATGAAGCTCTCGCCCTTGATACGCCATGCGGCGCCCACAGACCAGAAGTGGCCCCACTTGTCGTACTTGAAGCGCGACGAACCGTCGTAGCGGTACGAACCCGAGAAGAAATACTTGCCGGCGTAGTTATAGTTCACACGTGCGAAGTAACCTTCGATGGCGGTCACCACGGTGCTCGAGGTCGAGCCGTTGTTATACTGCGAAACGGCGTTGCCCAGTTCGGGGATGCCCGGGTAGAAAATATTTTTCTTGTAGGCATCCACGACGCGCGTGTCGGTCTTACCGAACTCGTGGCCGATCAGCACGTCGAAGTTGTGGTTCTCCTTGATGGTCTTGTTCCAGTTGAGCATCTGCTGGGTATTGTACGAGAAATAGTTATCGTTGTATTTCTCGACAAGGCCGTTGTTGGTCGGCGTGGCAGCACTACCGTATTCGTTATTTTGGTAGAAGGTATCCATCCGGTACACGTTGTCCAGCGTGAAGTTGGCCGTGAACTTGAAATCCTTCAGGAATACGACCTCGCCGTAGAAATTGGCGTAGAGGTTGTCGCGAACCGAGTTGTTGATATCGCGGCTCATCGACTGCATGGGGTGCGCGAAGTTGTTGAACGAGTTGAACTGATCCTTCGTCGCACCGTAGGGCGAAAGGGTCGTGCCGTTGCCCTGCTCGTACATCTTCGTGCCGTCGGCGTTGTAACGGATGTTACCGTCCAGGTCGCGGGCGTAGTACGGCACGGTGGGGTTCTGCCACATCGTCCACAGGAACACGTTGCCCGTGTTGGCCCCCGAATAGCCGGGGCTGTCAATATCGCGGCGGGCATACGAAAGGTTCGTCCCGACCTTCAGCCATTTGGTGGCCTGTGCATTGAAGGCGGCGCGACCCGAGTAACGCTTGAATCCCGACATGATTACATACGAGGGGTCTTCGAGGAAGCTGCCCGAAACGTAGTAGTCCATCTTGTCGTTGCCGCCGCTGATGCTCAGCGTGTATTCCTGACGGAACTGCTTGGTGAACAGGTAGTCGTCGTAGTTGTCGGCATAAAGCTGTTTCGCGTCGGAATTGAGCTTGCCCGTGGCGGGGTCGATCAGCGTCGTACCGTCGGGGATCTTATAGGCCATGTAGTTTCCGAGCACGGGCATGAGGTTGGAGTTCGCCTCATTGGCAAGCGCAGCATGGCTCGCCCCCGGATTATTCGCCTCAAAGTAGTTATAAAGCCCGCCGTATACATATTCGTAATAGTCGCCGGGGTTCTGCATGGTCTCATGCTCCTTGATACCCTGCTGGTTCCAGCCCCACTTGGCTTCGAACATGATGTTGGCCTTCTGGTTGCGCGTCCCCTTCTTCGTGGTGACGAAAACCACGCCGTTTGCGGCACGCGAACCGTACAGCGCATTGGCAGCGGCATCCTTCGACACGACGATCGACTCGATATCGAGCGGGTTGATCGTCGAAAGCGCCGACGAATAAGGCACACCGTCGACGACGATCAGTGCGGTCTGGGTTCCGTTGATCGAACCGATACCGCGGATGATGATCGAAGCGTCGTCACCGGGCTGTCCCGTAGAGCTGTATGACTGTACACCGGTGACAGCGCCTTCCAGCATTCGTGAAGCGGAAGCAACAGTCGTTTTGGATATTTCACCGGCCGAAACCGATGCGATCGAGCCGGTAAAATCCTTCTTCTTGACTGCACCGAAAGCCGTGATGACTACATTGTCGATCGCCTGTGCGTTCTCCTTGAGCGTCACCGAAACATGGGTGTGCCCGGCGATCGCGACGGTCTCGGTGTCATACCCGATGAACGAAACGACCAGTTTCCCGTTTGCAGGGGCTGCAAGCGAGAAGGTGCCGTTCGTACCTGTCGTGGTACCGATATGCTGGCCCTCGACCATGACTGTGGCTCCAGCCACCGGAGCACCGGCGGCATCGGTAACTGTACCGGAAACCTGCTGGTTCTGGGCCATTGCAACGGCGCAAATCCCCAAAACGGCAATTAACGATAGTACAATTTTTCTTACCATAAGCGTTAATTTTAAATTAATTTTAAAATAAAAAGTTCACAAGCAAAGATAACGGATTGCTAACTCATTTACAAATAAATTATTAAAAAAAATTTAACACGGTTACAGCTGTCTTTCAAATTGTGGTTGACGGCTTACGATTTTTCGCGTATAAGGCCTGTGGCGATTACAATTTGCAATCGCCATTTCGGAGCGTTTTTTGTTGATTTCGGGATTTTCCCCAGCCGGAAGGGGATGCAAGGGGTGAAAAAAGTGACTTAGTAGAGCCTTTCCGACTCGTTCGGCATGCCCGACGGCGTCCAGTCGGGGCACAGCGAGTTGATACGTTTTGACAGGCGTTCCATCTCTCCGCTGATATGCGAATGGGTGATATTCGCATAGATCTGCGTTGTGCGTATGTTTTTATGTCCCAGTAATTTACTGATTGTTTCGATGGCGACACCCTGCGAAAGGGTAATTGTCGTGGCAAACGTGTGCCGGGCCGCATGGAACGTGATCTTTTTCGGAATCCCCGCTTCGGCAACGATCTTGTCGAGGCATTTATTGCACCACCCGTTGCTCGGAAGGTCGAATATCCGTCCGGAGCCCGATGCGGGCATGTATTTCAACAGGATATTGTACGGGACGGTAAACAGCCGCACATTGACCTCCGCCCCTGTTTTACGACGTGTCGTGTTGACCCACAGCTGTTTGTTTATTTTCTGAATATTCTGCGGCACCAGGCCTCGGATGTCGACATAGGACAATCCCGTGAAACAACTGAACAAAAACGTGTCCCTGACAAGTTGTAAGGTGACATCCTCGTTCTCATACTGCATCATTCGGTTTATTTCATCCATGGTCAGGTAGTTGCGTGTTACGAATTCGCTTTGTAATTTGTAATTGGCAAAGATATCCTTGTCCATATATCCCTTGCTGCGGGCCAGCATGAGGATGTGTTTCAGGGCGATCATGTAAATCCAGATCGTGTTTTTTTTTATACCCGGCTTCCTTTGCGATATAGGCGTGGAAGCCCGTGAGGAACTCCCGGTCGAGCTCCTTGAACATCAGGTCTTTCCGGTCGTACTTGTCCCAGATGTAGTTTGCCAGATGCTTGCAGACGCACCTATATTTATAATATGTGGCCTTGCTGCGGCTGATGCCGACCATACGGTTGAATTCTTCGTTGTGCTGCCTGAAAAAGGCGAGCACGGTCTCCTGCCGGAGATTGGCGCCGAAATACATCTCTTTGACCATCATCGGAGTTACGAACGACTGCTCGTAGAATAACTTGTTGTAACACCTTTCGATGTGGTAGTGGATATTCGAAAGTTGTTCGTTGATTCTGCCGGCGGCATTGCTCCGCCCGGCGACACGCCCCATACCGACGTCCCAGTGTTCGGGTGCGACCGAGAGGCGCGTGGAAAACTGCGTCCGCTCTCCGTTGATCGTGATGCGCCCCATGATCGGGACGTTTCCATTCCGGAGAGGCGCGTTTTTCTTGATGTAAAACAATACATTAAACGTGTTTCTCATTGCTCAAATAACCTTTTGTGTTTAACCTAATAACAATATGCAAACCGCATTAAAGGTAATGATTAAGTAACCCCCGAATAACGTATTATTCAGCCTAAATATCTTATTGTATAGATGTTAGCCCGTGTGAGACGGTTACTTTATAGTAACACTACAACAATCCGGCAAGGCATTTACAGAGATTTAAAAGCCTTTTAATCAGTATATTATGTCTTGATTAGCCGATTTTGCGCCAGAAAAGACCTTGTGCGCTGAATATCAAGATATTATATTATTCAACGCACTTTGGCGGCTTTTTATTTTAAAATTAATTTAA
>NZ_DCKA01000017.1:0-6376 GCF_002320215.1 Alistipes sp. UBA1686 | reverse complement strand
ATCAAACTCTCCATTGTATAAAATGTTTTGTTTTAAATCTTTAGCTCTAATCTCAAAGGTATTGTTTGAAATTCACTCTCTCGCGAGAGTGGAAAACTTTTAGCTGCTCAAATACTTCAAAGAACGCTGTTCAAATATATTGCTATAAAGAACAATTTCTTTCTTTTTGCCGGGTCTGTCCTTGCGGCTTTTCCCGTTGTTCCGACCGCTGATTTTTCAGCGGAAAGTGGTGCAAAGATAAGTCATCTTTTTGAAACCACCAAATCTTTTCGAAAGATTTTTTCAGAAATTTTCAGAACCTTTTTTCTTATCGTTTCGAACCGTATTTCTTATTCGAAGCGGGTGCAAAGGTAAGTCATTTTTCCGAATCTCCAAAAGATTTTGGAACTTTTTTCAAAATTTTTCAGAACCTGTTTTTTCCGCCCCGGAGCAGTATTTCTCTCTCGAAGCGGATGCAAAGATAAGGGCATTCCGGAGTTATTTCCAAATAATTCCGGGACTTTTTTTCGACAATTTCACCACCTTTTTTACACACGGCTATCGGTCAGCGAGTTAGTTGTGAAAAATTTTTAATATATTTGCAAAAACGAACAGCGGAGACTATGAAACAGGCTTTAATATATATAGGTATGCTTCTGCTGGCCATTTCCTGCGGCCAAAACCGCGATCGCCTGCACACGGGCGACCTGCTCTTCCAGGCCGGAAAAAACACGGAGATGACCGGGGCGATCACGGCGGCGACGGGCGAAGAAGGGCCGCTGAATTTCTCCCACGTGGGGATCGCCGTCACAGGCAACGGGGCGGATTCGGTGCTCGAAGCCACGACCGACGGCGGCGTCCGGCTCACGCTATTGGAGGAATTTCTCGGACGCTCCGCAAAAATCGGCGGCCGGCCGGCAGTAGTTGCCATGCGGTTGAAGGACACGGCCGGCATCGCGGCTGCCGTCCGCCGTGCGCGCAGCTTCCTCGGAGTCCCCTACGATTATTCGTTCCGGCCCGGAAGGGAGAAACTCTATTGCAGCGAACTGGTGTGGGAAAGCTACCGCGCCGAAAACGGCACCCCGCTTTTCACGGCGCGGCCGATGAACTTCCGCGCCGCGGACGGAACCCTGCCGCAATTCTGGGCCGACCTGTTCGACCAACTGGGCGAGCAGGTTCCCGAAGGGCTGCCCGGCACGAACCCCAACGACATGGCACGCGAGGAGCTCCTCGAAGAAGTGCACCGTTATTTCTGACCGATGGGCACCGGCACACACCACCATGACACGGCGTTCTCGATCGTCAAGGCCCTCGGCATCGTAGCGGTGGTGATTTCACACGCCGCGATCCTGACACCGCTGGAAACCTTCACCTACTATTTCAACACGGCCGTCTTCTTTTTCGTCGCGGGCTATTTCTTCGACGACGGACAGACCGCCGCCCCGGGGCGTTTCATAGGCCGCAAGCTCCGACGCCTCTACCTGCCCTACGTCGTCCTGGGCACGCTCTTCGTGCTGCTGCACAACCGATTTCTCGAGTGGCACCTGATCGCCTATGACTTCTCCGCCCGGGAGGCCATCCTGCCCTACGACACCCCGGAGCTGCTCCGGACGCTGGGCCGGGTATTCCTGTTCCTGCACCACGAGCAGATGCAGGCGCCCTTCTGGTTTCTGCAAGGGCTGTTCCTCGGGCTGATGCTCTTTTTCTGCATCACGCTGGCAACCCGCAAACTCGCCCCGACGCCGACCGTGGCGGAACGGCTGCGCGGGGGCTCCATCCTGTTCCTGTTTACGGTCGCCATGCTGCTCGCCCGCCATCCGTCGGGCATTCCGGGCGAGTGGATCGCCGTCCGGACATTCGCCATCACGGGGATAATCTACCTCGGAAAACTCTTCCGCATCTTCCGCGCGCGGCTCCCGCTGGACGGGCGCATCGCAACGCTCTGCCTGGTCATCCTGCTCGCGGCGGCAGCCGCAGGCTGCCGCATCAACCTTGGCGGGAGACTTTTCGGCAACCCGGTGCTCTTCGTCGTGCTGGTGTGCACAGGATGCTACATGCTCGTCACTGCTGCAAGCCGCCTCACGGCATACGGCAACCCGTTGACACGTATGCTGGACTATACGGGACGACACACCATGGCGATCATGCTGTGGCACATCCCCGCATTCAAACTGCTGATACTCTTTCAGATGTGGGTTTGCGACTACCCGCCCCGCTACCTGGCCTGCCACCCGGTCATCCCCACGGGGTCGCCCTGGTGGTGGATACCCTATACCTTGGCCGGGATTGCCGTGCCACTGGGTTTCTGCGTGCTGTACGACCGGCTCAGACGATCCGTTCGACGGTAATGTCGGGATTCTCGCGCAGCAGGTCGATATAGCGGTCTTCGTCGGCATTTCCCTTGGCACGGATGACCAGGGTGGCCCGGTAGACGATGCCGTCTGCGCCGCGCTGCGCCTCGACCTCATAGGAGATCACGGCATATTCGCGGCTCTGCAACTCGTTGAACATGTCGTCGACCGCAGCCCGGCTCGCAGCCGAAAAGACCACCATCGTCCTGCGGCGCCCCAATCCCCCGAACACGAGTGTGAGCACTTCCAGCGCGAAGAGCGTCAGCAGAGTAGCCGCAGCCGCCACGATATACATGTGCGCCCCGGCCGCAAGCCCGATGCCCGCCGTGGCCCAAAGGCTCGCCGCCGTCGTAAGCCCGCGCACCAGCTGCCGGTGGATGATGATCGTACCGGCGCCGATGAAGCCGATGCCGCTCACCACCTGTGCAGCGATACGGCTGGGGTCGAGCCCCACGCCTGTATGCGTCAGGATGTCGGCAAAACCGTACTGCGACACGATCATCATCAGCGCGCTGCCCAGCGCAACCAGGAAATGGGTGCGGAAACCCGCATCCTTGACCCGGTATTCGCGGTCGAGGCCGATCACCGTACCGCAAAGGCCCGCCACGCACAAGCGTATGATAAAATTCCACTCCATCTCCATCGTCCTGCGGTTTTTGATTTACCTATTCAAATATACGGAAAATTATCGGGATCGGCAAACCGACCTGGGGCACAGGCGGCAGACAGCCCCCGGCGTTTCCCTGCAATAATTGCGCAACGGGAATAAAAAGAGGGAGATTTTTCAGCCCCGCGATTGCGGTATGCCGAATTTTTGTTATCTTTGCAAGCTAAGTTTAACTAATTAACTATTTACGACAATGCCGAAAATGAAAACCAATGCCGCTGCGAAGAAGCGTTTTACCTTCACCGGCACAGGAAAGATCAAGCGCAAACACGCTTATCACAGTCACATCCTGACCAAAAAGACGACTAAACAGAAACGTAACCTCTGCTACTCGGGTACGGTTTCTGCGGTCGACGAGGCCAAAATCAAGAACCTGCTGGTCAAGTAATCGACCTGCGGAAGTTATTAACCGGAGCGAATCAGCCCCAAAGAACGCGGGAGAACCGCGTCGCTGACAGCTCTTCAAAAACTTTACAAGTATGCCACGTTCAGTCAACGCCGTTGCATCACGCGCACGTAGAAAAAAAGTTTTGAAACTTGCCAAAGGTAACTTTGGTTCAAGGGGAAATGTTTGGACCGTTGCGAAAAACACGGTCGAAAAGGGTTTGCAGTATGCATATGCACACCGCCAGCTCAAAAAGCGGACATTCCGCTCGCTGTGGATCATGCGTATCAACGCAGCAGTCCGCGCACAGGGAATGACCTATTCACAATTTATCGGCAAACTCAACGCCAAGGGCATCGCACTGAACCGCAAGGTTCTGGCCGACCTGGCGATGAACGAGCCAAAAGCATTCGAGGCAATAGTTAAAGCAGTTAAATAAACCCTTTCACGGAAGGGTTTGCAGCGGCGGACACCTCGGTGTCCGCCTTTTTGGCATCACCGCGAAACAAGCATGGAAAACTGGAAAAAGACATTCGGGATCATCTGGAGCGGGCAGCTCGCCTCGATCCTCAGCAGCTCGGTCGTCGGCTATGCGATCATCTTCTGGATGAGCATCGAGACCGGTTCGGCCGAGGTACTGGCACTGGCCGCGATCGCGGGTACGCTGCCCCAGTCGCTGCTGGGCCCGGTCGTCGGGGTCTACGTCGACCGATGGGATCGCAAACGCACGATGATCCTGGCCGACAGCTTCATCGCGTTCTGCACGCTTATCCTGGCCGTGCTTTTCTGGTTCGACGTGGCGCAGATGTGGCATATCTACATCCTGCTGGCCTGCCGCTCGGTGGGATCGGCCTTCCATACCCCCTCGATGCAGGCTTCCGTGCCGCTGCTGGCTCCCGAAGCCCAGCTGACCCGGGTGGCGGGTGTCAACCAGATCATCAATTCGCTGTCGAACATCATCGGCCCGGCATTGGGAGCCGTGCTCATCAGCTTCACGGGCATCGGCAATATCCTGCTTCTGGACGTCGCGGGCGCCATCATCGCCTGCACCTCGCTGCTGTTCGTACGCATCCCCAATCCCGTGCGGGGCACGCTCAAACCTAATCTCTGGCGGGAGTTCCGCGAAGGGTTCAGTGCCATGCACGCCGTACCGGGCATGGGTTGGTTCTTCACGCTGGCCATCCTCGTCTGGTTTTTCATCATGCCCGTCGGGGTAATGTTTCCGCTGATGACGCTGCAGCATTTCGGCGGCAACACCTACGACATGAGTCTCATCGAGATCGTATGGGGCGGCGGAGCGCTTATCGGCGGCGCCATCATGGGCGCACGCGTCTACCGGGTAAACCGCATCGTCCTGGTGAACCTGATGTACCTGACCATCGGCATGTCGTTCACCATCTCGGGGCTGCTGCCGCCCACGGCGTTCGTCTGGTTCGCAGTACTATCGGCCATCGAGGGCATTACCAGCAGCGTTTTCAATTCGTCATTCGTCTCGGTCGTACAGACCCGCATCGACGCGGGTGTCCTGGGGCGCGTGATGTCGCTCTATTACAGCTTCGGGCTGCTTCCGTCGGCTATCGGACTGCTCGGCACTGGGTTCCTGGCCGAACAGGTCGGGCTCACCACGACATTCGTCATCGCGGGGCTGGTGATCTGCACGCTCGGGCTCGCGGCTTTCTGCATCCCCTCGGTCATGCGGCTCGACAGGCAGTCAAAAAGCGCGGAGCTCCAGACAAAGGCAACGGACGGGAAATAAATCCCGGGCAGGGCACGGAACGACAGAAAGCAACCACGTATCCGGGTTACCCCGGAGCAACCTCCCGGCAAAACGCCCCCTGGTACGACCGGGCAGCACCGGAGCCACCGCCTACGAAACATCACCGAAGCAAGTCCCCGACAAACAACCCCATCCAGCAAACACACCTCCAAGATAACAGACCGCCCGGAAAATAAAAATGCGGTGCGAAAATTCGCACCGCATTTACTTTTTACAATCAAAATTAGATCGTCACCGTATTTCCTGCATATTCGATCGTCGTCAGCAATTTCTTGCCGTCGGCACTTACGGCATATTTCACCGTCACTTTCGGAGAGGGGAAGGCCGTAAAATCGTACCCGCCGGTCATCATCGCCTCGAACTTACCTTCGCGGATGCTCGACCTCGTGTAATACTCGACATCCGTCAGCGTCATGCTCAGCTCCAGAGACGTTGCATTGTCCATCGTATAGAACGAAGGGCCGTAAATTGCACCCGTCGTGTTCACGACGAACTTCTCGCCCATGCAATCCGAATAGGTGAAATTCATGTTATGGGGCTTCAACGTCATACGGCCGCCCCAATTCGAGGTAAAATTGCTGCCCGAATCGAGGTAGCAGGCCTGATTCGCAATGCTGATCGCATAGGCTCCGTTTTCATCGTTGTAGAGCTGCGTGGAACCGCCCACCAGCGAAGCCTTTACCGACGTATTGCCGTTGGTGGCAACCAGCACCAGTTTTTCGTCGAACGTCACCGACCAGACCTTTCCGGCCACGGCATCTTCGAGCAGCGGGGCCCCGCCCGTGTCGATCAGCACGGCGCCCTCGCGCGAATAGCCGTCCATGTCCATATATGCAGGATTGAAAGTGATTTTGTAGCCAGTGGTCGTCTTTTCGATCTTCGAAGAGGTGCCGAGCAACTTGCCCTTGATGGAGATGCCTTCGATTTTCACATCCTCGAAGTTATCCACCCCCTGCTTGTGGGCTTCGGCCACAAGCATCGCCATACGCAGACCGATGTTGGCCTGCTCGGTCGCCATGGAATACTGGCTGGATGTCCAGTTGTAGATGTTGATCCCCTTCTCAACAGGTTGCAACTTCTTATAGGTGTCGTCCTCGTTGATACACCCGGTGAAAACCATCGACGCTACTACCGCCGCCGCCACAAACAAAAATTTTTTCATCATATACAATTTTAATAATACTTTATTCCTATTATAATCGCCAAATTCATTTGTA
>NZ_DCKA01000003.1:3925-46226 GCF_002320215.1 Alistipes sp. UBA1686 | reverse complement strand
AACCGAGAAAAATCTAAAATAAATAATTTTAGTTATTCGAGCGATATTGCTCACTAAAATTTACGCAATTAATTGCGGTTCAGGTTAAAAGAGAAGTCCCTTAATTCTTCGCGCGTGGAAAGTCTGCAAAACAGGTATTCGGCGGGCAGAAAAGTCCAATGATTATACTTTTTCAGATCCGCCGAGGAAGTTTCCAGACAGATGCGGCCATCGGTGTCCCGGTCGTTGACGATTCCCCACAGCGACGTTCCGCTTTCGCAACCGGGGTCGGTCGCATGGAACAAATAGACATCGCCAATACGAAATTTGCAGGTTTTTATAGTCATATCAGGTTCGTTAGATTTCTATGGCGGCAAAGGTGATAATCATAAAACGAATCTCCAAGCCGTGTAGTAACTGTAACGATATTAAAAGGAGCGAGGGGGTTAAATGAAAAATCCGGATGCGAATTGCATCCGGATTTTTATTATTCGGCCGACCATCTGCGATTGAATTCTTCGGTCAGGCGGACGACCTGCCCAAACAAGAGCGTCAATTCCTGAGTATATTTCTCCAGCCGTGCCAGTAAACCCACAGCACGGCGGTCGTTGAAATTGGTGTGGATGGCTTTGACGGTCTGGTTGTAGTTGACCCCGACTCCTTTCCCCAAGCTGCGCAGGCAAGAGGCCAAAATTGCAGTCGCCCCGGTGCCCGGACAATAGCTATCAGTGTCCGATCCTCCCAATCCCACAGGCGGGGCAAGCCGTCAAAACGCCGGATATTGAATCCGCATACCCAGAGGCAACTCTAATTCCCGTTTACCAAAACGGCAAACAGCCGAATACTCAACGCACTGAAAAACAATATGTTGTTTTTCAGTGCGAGTTAACATACATCTCATTTCAACCCCGGCGGACTTGAATTACACCCGCAATTAGGTAATTTTGTATGAGCACAAAAAACTCCCGGCGAACGAATGCTCCGACGGGACTTGCGGAACTTGCGAAACGAATGAACCTGACCTACCAACCTGCGGAGAAACCGTCGATGCAGCTCATACGCCCTTTCCCGAGCGGCGGGACGACCCGTTCCGCATCGGGTTCGGGCCGCATCTCCCGCACCGTGGGACACACCCGGGGAATTCCGGATAAAAACCACCGCAAACCACGCGTCAACCTATTAAATATATACCCTACTAAAACCAACATTCATGAAAAACTTCTACTGCAAATGCCGGTTACACTTATGGCTCGCCTGCCTGACGGCAGGAATCGGGCTGTCAGCGTGCTCTGACGGCGACGAGGGGGGGGGAATTCGGGATACCAGCCCGACAAACCCATCGAACTCGAATCGTTCTATCCTAAAACCGGGCCGATAGCGACCCAGGTAATCATCAAGGGCAAGAACTTCGGCACCGACGCCAAAGCCCTCAATGTCTATTTCAACGAAAAGCGCGCAGCCGTAATCTCCTCGACGGGAGACCGCATGCTCGTCCTTGCACCCAAGCTCCCGGGCGAAGAGTGCGTCATCTCGGTCTCCGTGGGTGAGAACGAGCAGAACAAGGTACAGTTCGACGAACTGTTCGACTACATCATCCAGACCAATGTTTCCACGATCGCCGGGGGCATGAAGGGCACTACCATGCCCGAAGGAACCACCTCGCTGATCGGGTCGTATTTCTCGTCGAAGCCCGAATCGGGAATCGCCGTCGACAAGCACGACAACCTCTACGTCCGCTTCAGCATAGACGACGGAGGCAAGCACCGCATCTACATGATGAACGAGGAGGCCGGAAATATCAAAGTCCTCAACGATTTCGGCATCCTCGTAACGGGTATCCTCCTGAGCACCGACCTGGCCACAGGCAATGTATATTGGTACCACACCAACATCGGGAACAAGGGATACGGTTATTTCGACCCCGTCGCCGACTACGCCAACACGAACATGGGAGACATCAAGTGGGATCACGACCTGTTCTATACCGACGGCAATTTCGCTCCCGTGTGGAATGCCATCCAGACCTTCACGATGTGCCCAGCCGACAATAAATTCTACTTCTACACCAACGAGGGCGTCGTGGCCCGCTGGGATCCCGCCACCGGAAAGGGCGAGGATCTCACGCCTCCCGGCCGCTTCATAGACTCCCAGGGCGACATCATGGGCGTCGTCTTCGATCCGCGCGACCCCAACATCGTCTATTTCGCCAACCAGGGCCAGCACTGCATCTACAAACACGACATCGCCGCTGGCACCATCGAATTGTGGGCCGGGCGGAAAAACACGGCGGGCTATCTGGACGGGCCGCTCGCCGAGGCGCAGTTCAACTACCCCTGCCAGATGTGCGTAGACCCCGAAGGCGAGGCCATCTACGTAACGGACAGGGAGAATCACTGTATCCGTAAGATCACGCTCTCGAACGGCTACGTCTCCACGTTTGCAGGGACGCCCAAATCGTCCGGCTATGTGAACGGCCCTGCCGACGCGGCCAAATTCAACAAACCGGTCGGCCTGGCCATCACCGCGGAAGGCAACCTCTACATCGGCGACAGCGAGAACTATGCCATCCGCCGCATAGCCATCGAATAAGTAGGTTTATTCACCTAACAATCCTAAACAGACATGAAGCGAATTCTATTGATATGCGCCTTCCTGTTCGCCCTCGCGGTGCAGGCAGGTGCCCAGAGCAAACAGCAACAGCAGCAGCCGGTCGAGGTGAACGGACTGGTCGTGGATTCGGACGACGTTCCCATCGTCGGCGCCACGGTCTATATCAAGGACGAGCCGGGCATCGGCTCCATCACCAATTCGGAAGGCCGGTTCAAACTCACCGCCAAACTGTACAATACGCTGGCCGTATCGTTCATGGGGTACGAAACCGCCGAACAGATCATCACTTCGGCGGCCGACGTCAAGATCACCCTCCGGGAAGGCAACCAGATGGAAGAGGTCGTCGTCATCGGTATGGGTACGCAGCGCAAAGTCAGCGTGACGGGCGCCGTGGCGGTGGTCGACACCAAAGACCTCGAACTGCCCGCGACGAATATCGTCAACACGCTCGGCGGCCGCGTCCCGGGCGTGATTTCCATCCAGTCGAGCGGTGAGCCGGGGCGGAACATCTCCGAATTCTGGGTGCGCGGCATCGGCACGTTCGGCGCCAACAGCGGCGCCCTGGTGCTGATCGACGGCCTGGAAGGCAACCTGAGCCAGATCGACCCGGCCGACGTCGAGAGCTTCTCGGTGCTCAAGGACGCCGCCGCAACGGCCGTCTACGGCAGCCGCGGTGCGAACGGCGTGGTGCTCGTGACCACCAAGCGCGGAAAACAGGAGCAGCTCAAAATCACCTTCCGCTCGAACTACACCATCTCCGAGCTGCGCCGCCTGCCCCGCTACGTGGGTGCCACGCAGTATGCCGAAATGGCGAACGAAGCAGCCGTAGCCTCGGGCATGAGCCCGATCTACAACGACACGCAGATGGACATCATCCGCTACGGGCTGGATCCCGACCTCTACCCCGACATCGACTGGCAGGACGTGATCCTCAACCCCACCTCGTTCCAGCACACGCAGTATGTCAGTGCACAGGGCGGCGGCAACATCGCCCGCTATTTCGCCAGCCTGGGCATGTCGCAGGAATCGTCGGCCTACAAGAGCATGGACGACAGCAAATACAACAAGGGTGTCGGCTACGACACCTATAATTTCCGCACCAACATCGACATCAACCTGACCAAGACGACGCAGATCTACCTGGGTGCCATGGGCTTCATGTCGGTGAACAAGCGTCCGAGCATGGGTAAGAAATACAGCCGCACCGACACGTCGCTCACCGACTGGATCTGGGATTCGCAGTCCAAAACGACCCCGCTGATGTACCCGCTGCGCTATTCGAGCGGCGAGCTGCCCGCCTCGGGTTCGGACAGCGACATCCCGCCCCACGTGCTGCTCAACTACACGGGCAACACCGTGGAGAACAAAAGCCGCACGCTCTTCAACATCGGCATAAAACAGGATTTGTCGATGCTCACCGAAGGGCTGAACATCGAGGCCACCGGTTCGTGGGATTCCCAGTCGCTCTACGGCGAAAGCCGCTACTCCATGCCGGCCCTCTACCTGGCACGCGAGCGCAACCAGAAAGGCGAGCTGATCCTTTCGGAACAGGTCACCGAGGCTTCGGTGCAGTATAACTCCGAGGCATGGAACTGGCGGAAACTCTATTTCGACGCCAAAGTCAACTACGACCGCACCTTCGGGAACCACCGCGTAGGCGGCTTGTTGTTCTACTACCTGGAAAGCACGACCGAATCGGGTGCCGACAGTTCGATGAACGCCATCGCAAGGCGTTACCAGAGCCTCTCGGGGCGCTTCACCTACGGCTTCAAGGATACCTATTTCCTCGACGTGAACTTCGGCCTGAACGGTTCGGAGAACTTCCAGAGCGGCCGGCAGTACGGATTCTTCCCGGCCGTGGCCGTGGGCTGGGTTCCCACGCAGTACGAATTCATGAAGCGGATCAAGTGGATCGACTTCATGAAGATCCGCGCCTCGTACGGTATGGTGGGTAACGACCGGATTTCCAGCGTGCGCTTCCCCTACCTGACGATCATCGAAGAGAAGACCGACGGCACGCCGTGGGGCGGTTCGGGCGTACTGACCGAGAACCGCGTGGGCGCCGACAACCTGGCGTGGGAGAAAGCCAAGAAATTCGACATCGGTATGGATCTCCACCTCTTCGGCGACCGCTTCACCATGACGGTGGACTATTTCCGCGACCGCCGTGAGGGCATCTTCCAGGAACGCGCCCAGATTCCGGACTACGTGGGCGTCATCAGCATGCCCTACGGGAACGTCGGCAGCATGACCAGCTGGGGCGGCGACGGAAACTTCGAATATTTCCAGCCCCTCGGCAAAAACTTCCACTTCACGCTGCGCGGTAACTTCACGCTCTCGAAGAACAAGATCAACAACTGGGAAGAGGCCACGCAGCCTTATCCCTACCTGAGCAAGACCGGGTTCTCGAACGACGTGCAGCGGGGATTCATCTCCCTGGGACTCTTCAAGGATCAGCAGGACGTGGACATGAGCCCCGAGCAGTTCGGCACGGTACGCCCGGGCGACATCAAGTACAAGGACGTGAACGGCGACGGCGTGATCACCGACGACGACAAGGTGCCCCTGTTCGCCTATTCCGGCATCCCGCAGTTCATGTACGGATTCGGCGCCGAAGTCCGCTACAAGAACTGGACGCTCAACGTCCTGTTCAAAGGTACGGGCAACAACTATTTCCTCTACGGGGACAAGGACGGCTCGAAATTCGACGGTTACATTCCCTTCAACGGCGGATACAAGGGCAACGTACTGGCCCTGGCCTACAATCCGGCCAACCGCTGGACTTCGGCCGACTACTCGGGCAACCGGGCGACCGAGAACCCCAATGCGCGGTTCCCGCGCCTTTCCTACGGCAACAACGCCAACAACACCAAACCCTCGACCTTCTGGAAAGGCAATGCCCGCTATCTGCGCCTGCAGGAGCTGAGCCTGAACTACAACCTGCACACGCCGGGACTGCGCAAAGCGCTCGGCCTGCAATCCATCGACTTCCAGATCATGTGCGAGAACCTCGCGGTATGGGACGGCGTGGAGATTTTCGACCCCGAGCAGGCCATGCAGACCGGGCACGCCTACCCGATCCCGCGCCGCTTCTCGTTGCAGATTTACCTGAACTTCTAACCCGAATCTCTCCTAAGAACATAAACTACCATGAAAAAATCATTCATCATACCCCTCGCGCTGGTCGGCCTGCTCACCGCGTCGTGCAACTTCCTGAACGTGGACGACTACTTCGAGGACACCTTCTCCGAAGAGCGTATCTTCGAGAGCCAATACAACATCGAGCGCTATTTCAACGGTGCGGTGAACCAGCTGCCCAAAGAGGGCCGCATCTACTACTGGTGCAGCGTCCCCGGCGCCACCGGGTCTGACGAGGCCGTCAGTTGCGGGACATTCTACAACGGCATCCTGGACGTCTCCTTCCCCGGCACGGAGCTGACCACCGACAAGATCACCGACACCGAGACGGGCGGCTGGGACTGGAATTTCAATGTCTGGCCCAACTGCTACAAGGTCATCCGCAAGGTGAACACCATCCTGCCCCACATCGACGAGGTGCCCGACATGAACGCCTTCGACAAAATGGAGTTCCGTGCACGCGCACGTTTCCTGCGGGCTTATGCCTACTACTGGATACTCCAGAACCAGGGCCCCATGATCCTCGTGGGCGACCAGGTTCTCAACACCAACGAAACGCCCGACTATTACCAGGCCGAGCGCAGCACCTACGACGAATGCGTGGATTACATCTGCTCCGAGCTCGAAGCCGCTGCGGAAAGCCTCGAAACCGAGCAGCCGTTGGATCTCTTCGGCAGCCCGACCAAAGGCGCCGCGCTGGCGCTGGTCGCACGCCTGCGCCTGCAGGCCGCGAGCCCGCTCTTCAACGGCGGCGCCGCCGCACGCCGTTATTTCGGGGCTTTCAAGCGTAAATCCGACGGGGTGCACTACATCTCCCAGACCTACGACGAAAGCAAGTGGGCCGTGGCAGCCGCCGCGGCCAAGCGCGTCATCGACCTGGGCATCTACCGCCTGCATACGGTTCCGGCCGACGAATACACCCTGCCACTGCCCTCGAACGTCCCCTCCGATCCCTTCCCTGCGGGTGCGGGCGGCATCGACCCCTTCCGTTCCTACTCGGAAATGTTCACCGGCGAAACGACGAACGTGACCAACCCGGAGCTGATCTGGGGCACGATGCAGAACATCACCGACCAGCAGGACGTCGTATTCCCGCTCAAGTTGGGCGGCAACAGTTCGATCAGCATCCCGCAACGCATCGTCGACGCCTACCGCATGGCCGACGGCCGCGACATCAACAACGCGAGCGCCGAGTACCCCTACGAGGATCGCCCCTACGACCAGACCTGCGTCACCGCAGCCGACAAGCAGATATCGAAGAACTACACCCTGCCCGGCGGCACCTACAAGGCCTATGACAACCGCGAGCCGCGGTTCTACGCGAGCATCGGTTTTTCGGGTACCCTGTGGCAGATGCAGTCTACGACCTCGGAAGAGATGCGGAACAAGATCGTCGAGTACTACAACGGCGCCAATGCCGGTAAAAACCAGGCGGGCGTAACCAACATCTACAACCTGACGGGATACACCTGCTACAAGTACGTCCACCCGCGCGACGCGCGTACGGGCAGCAACGCCCGCACGGTTCAGAAGACCTTCCCGCTGATCCGCTACGCCGAAATCCTGCTCTCGTACGCCGAGGCGCTGAACAACCTGACGAAGACCCACGAGATCAACGGCCAAAGCTACTCGCGCGACCTGACCGCCATGGCCGGGGCTTTCAACCAGGTGCGTTACCGCGCCGGGCTCCCGGGCGCCGATGCCGGCGAACTGGTGGACGCCACCAATTTCAACGAGCTGATCCGGCGCGAACGCATGGTCGAGTTCCTCCACGAAAACCGCCGCTACTACGACATCTGCCGCTGGGGCATTTTCGAGGAACTGGAACGCGAGCCGCTGACGGGACTGAACGTCGATGCCGGGAAATGGGAGGGATTCTACGCCCCGACGGTCATCTCGTACCGTACGATCCGCGAACGGACATTCAAGTCCAAGTACATGTTCATGCCGCTGCACCGCAACGAGCTGCGCAAAGTACCGAGCCTGGATCAGAACCCGGGCTGGGAGAAATAGTCAATTCCAAAAAATTCAGAAGATGAAAGCATTCAGCAAAATAACGATACTCGCCGCCGCGGCCGCCTTCCTCTGCTCCTGTGAAATGGAGTATTACAAGGAGGAGCTTTACCGCAAGGAGATATTCATTGTCAGCGGCGAAAACAACATCCTCGGGCAGGAGTTCGAATACGGCGAGAAGGGCTTCCAGGGAGAGCTGGCCATCTATGCCAGCGGCACGACGGGGCTCGACCAGAATGTCACCGTCAAACTCGGGCTGGACTTCGAGGCAATCGGCGAGTACAACAAACGCAATTTCGACACGAAGTTCGAGGAATACGCGATGGAGCTTCCCGCCGAATACTATACGATCGACCCCATGAGCGTCGAGATGGAGGCCGGCAGCTGTTCGGCGAGCCTCCCGATCAACGTCAGGGTCGACGAGCTGCTCCCCGACCAGACCTATTTCATTCCGCTGCGCATCGAGTCCGTATCGTCCTGTATGCCCTCGGCCACCAAGAATTTCGTACTTTTCGAGATCCAGCGCAGGAACGACTACGCCACGACCAAGAGCAGCACCTACTACACCATGACCGGCACCACGCAGACCGGCTGGATCGTCGACAACATCTTCGGCTCGAACACCCGGCGCCAGGCGATCAACTCCTCGAAGCTGGTCATCCCCGTGGGTGAGCGCTCGGTGCGCATCCTCCCGGGCGCCACGGCCGCCAACGACAAGGTGACGACCCGCAACAACAGCCTGCGCGTGACGGTCGACCCCGAATCGTGGGTGAACGTCCCCGTCTACGTCGAAGGCGAAATCACGGACGAGGTCGTACCCATGCAGCGAGTCTCCATAACCCCCTATCTCGACAGCCAGGATGCCATCCGGGTCTCGGCCTCGCCGCTCAACGACTCTACCTACGACCCTGCGACCGGCACGTTCTACCTCTACTACCGTTACCAGCTCGCCACCGAAAGCGGGAATACCTGGCACGAAGTACGCGAGACGATGACCCGCTCCCAATACTAATCCTTATCGCAACGAACCATGAAAAGAAATATCATAGCATTCTGCATATTCTGCCTGTGTACGGGCTCCCTGGCCGCGTGCAACGACTTCGACAACCCGGCGATCCCCGACGACGAGGCGCCTGAAGTTACCCCGGCCCCCGTTCCGCCCGCCATCGACCCGTCGTGGAATTTGGTACAGATGCCCGACGAGGGAGGGCAGAATCCCCGCGTCTTCGTCTACAAGGACAAGAAATACGATGCCCTCTTCACCCGTACGCTGGGCTGGAACGGCGGCGACGGCGTGCTCACCACGGCACTGCCCGGCGGCCATGTCTTCTGGTCGTTCAACGACAGTTTCTACGGCGTGGTGGACGGCAAGACCCGCGCCCGAGGCAGTTGCAGCTTCCCGCGCAACAGCCTGATGATCCAGAAAGGGGCGACGATCGCCTCCGGACAGGAGAGCGACGACGACCTGGTATGGCTGGCCGACTACGTGCAGACGGACAACCCCTCGGGCGAACGCTACTACCAGGCCCGCACCCACATCCGCCATCCGAAAGCCTCCCTCTCCGATGCCGAGATCCAGAAAGGCGAAATCGACCAGGACTACTGCTACTGGGCCGGCGATGCCGTCGTATATGACGACCCCGCGCACGGAAAAATCCTGCAAATGCTCTGGACGGGCGTGGAACCCGGGTCGCTGAAAAACATCGACGGATGCCTGCGCGAGTACAGCCTCGAAGGCGAGCCGGGCGACGGGCAATACATGTCGGTGCTTTCGACCGACTACAATTTCAAATCCGACGGCCTGGGTTACGGCTCGACCATGTTCGAAGACACCGAAGGGGGACATATCTACCTCTATACGACCAAACAGGTGAACCTCGTTTCGCGCGTGCTGGTGGCCCGCACAGAGACGCTCGACCTGGGCAGCCCGTGGTCGTACTACATCCGCGACCTGAGCGGCGACTACCATTGGCAGAGCTCCGTGCCGAGCAACGAGGAGATGGAACGTTCCTACATCACGGCCGAATCGGGTTCGATGCCGTGGGTCTTCGAAAAAGACGGCGTCTACTACATGTGCATGGAGGCCTTCCCCTTCGGCCGCGACATCTACCTCTTCCGCAGCCAGACGCCTTACGGCCCCTTCACCGACCGGACGCTGCTTTTCACGCTGCCCGCGACGCTCGACAAGCTGGGCAGTCCCTACCACCAGCGCTGGTACATGATCAACCTCCACCCGGCGCTTTCGCGCCAGGGCGAGCTGGTATTCTCGACCAACAGCGACCCGGCCAACTTCTGGGACAATTTCAACCGCGTCGGCAGCGCCGATTTCTACCGGCCCTACTTCTTCCGCGTATATAACTGGGAACACGTTTACGACTCGGACGACGATTCCGGCACGGGAACGGAGGAATAGCGATCCGCGCGCACTCCGTTCCCCCGCCGGAGCGGAGTGCGCACCCTCCCCCGTCCGAAAAAAACGCACGCCATGATAAAACGAATTTTCGCACTCTGCCTTTCGCTGCTCGCCGCCGGCGTCAGCGCACAGGAATGCATCCCGCTCGACAGCCGCAGCGGACATATCCGTTGGGAGGTACGGCCGTCGGAAGGCGACGCCCTGCCCGCCGTCCCGGCCATCGTGCCCGGCTGCGTCTTCGCGTCGTACGTTGCGGCCGGCGTGGAAGCAGACCCCAATTTCGGCGACAACGCCTACCGCACGGACAAGAGCCGCTACGACCGCAATTTCCGCTACACGGGGCTCTTCCCAACGCCCCCGGTCGGCGAAGGCCGCACCCTGTGGCTCCGCTTCGAAGGGGTGAACCGCAAGGGTACCGTCCGCCTCAACGGCCATCAGTTGGGGCACCTCGACGGCTTCATGCAGCCGGGGGACTACGACATCACCCGGCTCGTGGCACCCGACGGGGAGAACCGCCTCGAAGTCGAGGTCGAATGGGTGGGATACCCCGTGCCCAATTTCCGCAGCCCGACCTATATCTCCAGCGCCGGGTGGGACTGGATGCCCTATGCCCCGGGGTTGCTGAGCGGCATCACCGACGATGTCTACCTGTCTCTCTCGGGCGACGTACGCCTCGTCGAACCGTGGGTGCGCACGAAGGTTCCCGACCGCGAACATGCGAAGGTCGAACTCCTTACCGACGTGGAGAACCGCTCTGACAAGGCCTGCGAGGGCGTGCTGCGGGGCGAGATCCGCCCCGGAGGCATCGCCTTCTCGCACCCCGTCCGCCTCGAAGCGGGCGAACGGCGGACGATCCGGCTCACGGAGCGCGAGGTTCCCGGTCTGGCCGTAGAGCATCCGCAGCTCTGGTGGCCCAACGGCATGGGCGACCCCGCGTTGTACACCTGCTGCCTGGCGTTCGAAACCGACGGGCGGCAATCGGACGCACGGACAGTGACGTTCGGCATCCGCGAATACGGCTACGAGTGGCACGACGGCATCTTCCGCCTGAAGATCAACGGCGAACCGGTCTATGTCAAGGGCGGCAACTGGGGCATGAGCGAATGGCTGCTCCGCTGTCGCGGCGAGGAGTACGACACCCGCGTCGCACTCCACCGACACATGCATTTCAACATGATCCGCAACTGGATCGGCTCGACGACCGACGAAGAGTTCTACGATGCCTGCGACCGCCACGGCATCATGGTATGGGACGACTTCTGGCTCAACTCGCACCCCAACCTGCCGCACGACCTGGGGGCCTTCCAGCAGAACGCCGTGGAGAAGATCAAGCGGCTGCGCAACCATCCTTCGATCGCCGTCTGGTGCGGCGACAACGAAGGCGTACCGCAGGCCCCGCTCGACGACTGGCTGCGCGGCGACGTCGCCCACTACGACGGCGGCGACCGCCTCTACCAGTCCATATCCAATGCGCAGGGACTTTCGGGAAGCGGGCCGTGGGCCAATTTCCACCCCGGCTGGTACTTCACCGCCTACCCGATACCCTACGGTTACAAAGGCCGCCCGGCATGGGGTTTCCGCACCGAAATCGGCACGGCGGTATTCACGACGTTCGAGAGTTTTCGCAAATTCATGCCCGAGGAGTCGTGGTGGCCCCGCAACGACATGTGGGACAAACATTTCTTCGGCAAGTCGGCGGCCAACGCCGCCCCGGACAAATATTTCGAGACCGTGGCCGAAAACTACGGCGAGGCAGACGGGATCGCGGATTTCTGCCGCAAGGCGCAGTTGCTCAACCTGGAGGTCAACAAAGCCATGTACGAAGGCTGGCAGCACCACATGTGGGACGACGCCACGGGCATCATGACCTGGATGAGCCAGCCGGCCTACCCGTCGCTCGTATGGCAGACCTACGACTATTACCTCGACCCGACGGGTGCCTACTGGGGCATACGCAAGGCGTGCGAACCGGTGCATATCCAGTGGAGCCATGCCGACAATTCGGTCAAGGCGGTCAATACGACGCGCGAACCGCTCGAAGCGACGGCCACGGCACGGGTCTACGACCTCGACGGGCGGCTCCTGCCGCAATTCACGCAGCAGCTCAGGGTCTCGCTCGCGGCCAATACGACCCGCAGCCTGTTCGACCTGAATTTTTCGGAGGGCAACCTGGCCCGCAACCGGCCCGTGAAAGCATCCTCATCATCGCCCGACGGCGCAGGTGCCGGGGCTCTCACCGACGGCAACGATTCGAGCCGCTGGGCGAGCGAGTACAGCGACGACCAGTGGATCGAGGTCGACCTGGGCGAGCGCCGCGCCTTCACCGAAGTCGTGCTCCGCTGGGAGGACGCCCACGCCGCAGCCTACAAACTGCAACTCTCGGACGACGGCCGCACGTGGCGCGACGTCTATGAAACGCAGGACGCGCAGGGCGGCGAACAGACGATCCCGCTACCGTTGCAGCAAGCCCGCTATGTCAGGATGCTCGGACTCCGGCGTGCCACGCAATGGGGCTACTCGCTCTATGAAATGGAGGTCTACCGCCGCGACGCGAAAGCGCCGAAACTCTCGCCCGTGCATTTCATCCGGCTGGAGCTCACCGACCGCGACGGGCGCCTGCTCTCGGACAACTTCTACTGGCGTGCGACCCGCCGCGGCGACTACACGGCGCTCAACACGCTCGCCCCTGCCAAGCTGCAGGTACGTTCGCAGCTGACCGCCGCAGGCGGCCGCAAGGTCATCCGCACGACAGTCAGGAACGTCGGACGTTCGGTGGCCTTCGCCGTGCACGTGCAGCCCTACCGCCGATCCGACGGCGAGCGCATCCTGCCCTACGTGGCCGACGACAACTACTTCACGCTCCTGCAGGGCGAAAGCCGGCAGATCGACTTTGAATTCGATGCCGGCCTGCTTCCCGACGACCGCTACACGGTTCGGGCCGAGGCTTACAACCGCTGAAAACGACAGCACAAAATTTCGAACCCATGAAAAGAACCCTGCTATACCTGCTCCTGCTGCCCGCGCTCCTTTCCGGCACCTGCCTCCTGGCGGCCGATCCGGCCGGCAATGCCGGGCACGGCGCGAAGCCCTGCCTGCGGCGGCTGACCTGCGAAGGGCTGACCGATCCGCTCGCCATCGACACGGCGACACCCCGCTTCGGGTGGCAGCTCCGCTCCGGGCGCCGGGGCGATGCCCAGCGCAGCTACCGGATCGAGGTTGCCTCGGACAGCCTGCAGCTGCTGGCCGGAGACGCCGACTTGTGGGACTCGGGCTGGGTACGGTCGAAGCGTTCGGTGGGAGTCGCCTACGAGGGGCTTCCGCTGACGGCCCGGACGCAATGCTGGTGGCGCGTCACCGCGCGCACCGAAAAGGGCAACCGGAAAGCCGTCTCCCCCGTCGCCCGCTTCGGCATCGGCCTGACCGACCCGGCATCCGTCTCGGGTGAATTCATCGGCTGCGCGAAATCGGGCACCACGGCCGTGCTCCTGCGCCGGGCATTCACCCTCCCGGCATGCGGAGACGAAGCGTTGCTGCACGTCAATTCGCTGGGATACCACGAAATATGGGTCAACGGCCGCAAAGTCGGCGACGCCTGCCTCGCCCCCGCCCTCTCGCAGCTCGACAAACGCTCGCTGTGGGTGACCTACGATGTCCGTCCCTACCTGCTCGAAGGCGACAACGAGCTGGTGATCTGGCTCGGGCAGGGTTGGTACAAGCGCGGCACGTTCGGACGCTGGCAGCCCGACGAACCCTACACCGAACCGCTTGTGCGGGCACAGCTGGACATAGGCACCGCAAACACCTGGCAGACCGCCTGCCGCACGGACACCGCATGGCGTGCCGCGCTGAGCGGCTACCGCGACACGGGGTCGTGGAACGCCCTCGACTTCGGAGGCGAAGAGATCGACGCCCGGCGCAACCCGCGCTCGATGTCCCCCTCCGACCTGGACGCGCTGGCATGGCAGCCGGTAATCACGGCCCGGAAGCCCGGGCACCGGGCGACGCCGCAAATGGTCGAGCCCGACCGCATCCAGGAGCGGCTGACCGCCCGCGTGCTGGACGAGGCGGCACCCGGCGTATGGCGGATCGACTTCGGCAAGGTCGTCACCGGCTGGCTGGAGGCTCATTTCTCGGGGCTTCCGGACGGGGCGCGCGTCGAGATCGAATACAGCGACGAGACGGACGGCGACGGCAACCTCATCGACCAGCGGCAGCGCGACACCTACATCGCCCGCGGCGACGGCCGGGAGCGGTTCTGCAACAAGTTCAACCACCATGCTTTCCGTTACGCCGAGGTGCGCGGACTGGCGCAGAGGCCCCGCCGGGAGGATTTCCGGGCGCTCGCCATCCACACCGACTACCGGCCCGAGGCGACGTTCACTTCGTCGGATAGCGACCTGAACGCCATCCACGACATGATCGCGCACACGCTGCGCTGCCTGGCCTACAACGGGTACATGGTCGACTGCCCCCACCTCGAACGCGCCGGATACGGCGGCGACGGTAACTCTTCCACCGAGATCCTGCAAACCCTCTGCGGTGCGGCCCCGCTCTACCGCAACTGGGTGCAGGCATGGGACGACGCCATGCGCCCCGGAGGCAGTCTGCCGCACGTAGCCCCCAACGCCGGGGCGGGAGGCGGCGGCCCCTACTGGTGCGGGTTCATCGTCATGGCCCCCTGGCAAACGTGGCTCAACTACGGCGACCGGACGCTGGTCGACCGCCACTACCCCGCCATGCGGGAATGGATGGGCTATGTCGAACGGTACATGAAAGACGGCTTGCTGACCCGCTGGCCCGACACGCCTTACCGGGACTGGTTCCTCGGCGACTGGCTCGCCCCGCACGGGGTCGACACGGGCAGCGAGGCTTCGGTGTCGCTGGTAAACAACTGCTTTGTCAGCGACTGCTACGCCAGGATGGCACAGATGGCCCGGCTCACGGGGCACGACGACGAGGCGGCCGCATTCGAAGCGCGGCACGAGGCGCTCAACCGCACGATCCACGCCCGGTTCTACGACCCGGCGACGCACACCTACGCCACCGGCTCGCAGCTCGACATGACCTACCCGATGCTGGTGGGCGCCACGCCCGATTCGCTCCGCGCCGGCGTGGAACAACGGCTTTTCCGATCGACGCACGACGTGATGAAGGATCATATCGGCGGCGGACTGGTCGGCGTACCGGTCATCACCCGCTGGGCGGTCAGATCGCACAACCCCGAATTCATCTACCGGATGCTCAAGCAGCGCGGCTACCCGGGCTACCTGCATATGATCGACCACGGTGCGACGGCCACCTGGGAGTATTGGAGCGGCGAGCGCAGCCGCGTGCACAACTGCTACAACGGCATCGGCACGTGGTTCTACCAGGCCCTCGGCGGCCTGCGCACGGACAGCAGCCACCCCGGCTACGAGCATGTATTCATCGACCCTCAGATTCCCGAAGGAGTCGAGTGGTGCCGGATCAGCAAGGAAACCCCCTATGGCCGGATCGACCTGGGCTGGGAGATCGCGGACGGCGAACTCCGGATCGACGTCACCCTGCCCCCGGGCGTCACGGCCACGGCGATCACACCCGCCGGCGTCTGCCGGGGGCGGCTCGACGGCCGCAGGCTGACCCCGCAATCGCCCGGGACGAAGATCGCAAGCGGCCGCCACCGGCTGGTCTTCGGCCTCGCCCCGCAAAACGAAGAGCAATGACCCCAAAAGCCACGCACGGACGAAAACCAGCCGACAATACGAAAAACCGCCACCGACCCATAAACGAACCCTAAAAACCGCTTTTGCCTATGACGCAATGAACAGACACCGGAATTTCCCCGTTGCACACCGGATCGGCCCGCCGACCCGAAACATCCGATTCAACCGAACACCTAATAAACCCATCATTTTATGAAAAAATACGCAATCATCCTTACCGCCGCGCTCTTCGTGTGCGCATTCTCCGGATGCGACGAAGAGGCAACCCTCCCCTACATCCCGGTCGAAAAGCCGGACGACAACACGCCGCCCGAAGGAGACGACCCCGACACCTATACCGTCGCCTACCGGCTCGACAAGGTGCTGCTGTGCGCGCCCGAGAATCCGAACGGCACCGACATCTACGGCAAACTGGACTATTTCCCTTCGCTGCGCATGACGCTCAACGTGTCGCCGCTCGCAACCACCGTCACGTTCGACAACGGCGACATCCCTTTCGTACCGTTCCCCGAAGCGCTGTCCGAAGGCCCCATCCAGTGTGTGCTGGACAGCAACGTCATCCCCAACGTGCTGCGAGTCAAAGGTTCGGACACGGTCATCGCCACCTTCGACGCGGACGGTTTTACGACCCAGTTCCAACTGGACAGCAAACTCCTGACATACAAATACAAATTCAAGAGACTCTAATACCATCCGACCATGAAAAAACTCAACAGACATAAAATACTCTCCGCGGCGTGCATCGCCGCGCTGCCGCTGCTCGTAGTCGCCTGCCTCGAATTCGACGGCATCATCCAGCCGGGCCGGGCCCTGACCGACTCAGAAATCGAAGTGACGGCCCAGCTCCGGGTCTCGCCGGGCGAAGACGGCTCGGGAAAGGTCGTATTCGCCGTATTGGCCCCCAAGGCATGGAACCTCCGCGACAATGCCACGCTCTATTTGACCACCAAGGACTACAACGCGATCCAGAACCAGCCCGAAGTTGTGAACGAACAACTCACCCTGATGCCCGCCGAGGAAAAAGACCCCAAGAACGGCCTTTCGTGGGCGGACTCCTTCATGAGCGTCATCGGCCGCGGCGGCAACGACCCCCAGACGGCAATGGAGTGGGTCGTATGGCGTTCATCGACCAAATTCATATTCGATGACAAGATCGAAGTGGACGGACAGGAAGTCGAGACGGCCGACGTGCATGCCGACGTCAGGATCAAAATGAAGACCGGCGCCGTTCCCCTGACCTGCGAACTGGGTTACTCGTATTGCTACGACACGTTCGGCCTCAAACGCGACGAACAGCGTTTCGCCGAGGCATTCAAGCCCATCGAAACCTACAACCAGGTGTTTACCACCACGCCCTCGGTATTCCGCTACGGCGACGTCTTCGGCATCACCTTCTCCTACGGGGGCACGGCACTGAAAGACGCCGGGGAGGTATATCTTTGCGGCACGGCAATCCATGACGGCGGGCAGAAGGCCGAGGTCTCGGCCGCAATCCCGCGCAACCGCATGGAACTAATCAGTTCCCGTTTCGAGAAATACCTCTACCCGAAGGATTTCTTCGGTCTTCCGTCCGACGCCGTGATCGAAGAACTCTACTTCTATTTCATCAATGCCGACGGCAGCATCGTCGTCAAGGACGATGAAAACGGCGGGCAGGAGTTCTTCGTCGAACAGTCCGACGAATAACCGCCCGCCCGGGATACCACCCCTCAGAGACGCGAAGCCTGTGCCGCACCTTGCGACACAGGCTTCGCCCGTTTCCAGCCCTGAAAACGGCGGCGGAATCCCCCGTCCCCACGCCTAAGGGCAGCCCTGCCGCCCCACCTGACGGCGATCTGCCGGGACAAAAAAATCCCCGGGCGGCGATGCCACCCGGGGAAAATCATGCGGCACGAGCGACCGCCCGTCGCAAATTACTTGCGGTAGATCTTCGTGTAACCGTAGATCGCCTCGTCACCGAGCTCCTCTTCGATGCGCAGCAGCTGGTTGTACTTGGCCATACGATCCGAACGCGATGCCGAACCGGTCTTGATCTGACCCGAGTTGGTTGCCACGGCGATGTCTGCGATCGTCGAATCCTCGGTCTCGCCCGAACGGTGCGACGTAACCGACGTGTAACCTGCACGGTGAGCCATCTCGATGGCGTCGAGCGTCTCGGTCAGCGTACCGATCTGGTTTACCTTGATCAGGATCGAGTTGGCGCAACCGGTCTCGATACCCTTCTTCAGGAAATCTACGTTGGTCACGAACAGGTCGTCGCCCACGAGCTGGCATTTGTCGCCGATCTCGGCGGTCAGCAGCTGCCAGCCTTCCCAGTCGTTCTCCGACATACCGTCCTCGATCGAGTCGATGGGGTATTTCGCTACGAGCGACTTGAGGTACTCTACCTGCTCCTTCGAGCTGCGCTTGGCACCCTTCTCGCCTTCGAACTTGGTGTAGTCGTACACGCCGTCGGCGTAGAACTCCGACGAAGCGCAGTCCATGCCGATCGACACGTCACCGCCTTCGCATTTGCGGCCAGGCTTGTAACCGGCCATCTTGATTGCCTCGAGGATCGACTCGATAGCGTCCTCCGTACCGTTCAGCGCGGGAGCGAAACCGCCCTCGTCACCGACCGCCGTCGAAAGGTTGCGCTTGTGGAGCACCTTCTTCAGGTTGTGGAATACCTCGGCGCCCATGCGGATAGCCTCCTTGAACGTGGGGGCACCCACGGGACGGATCATGAACTCCTGGAATGCGATCGGGGCGTCCGAGTGCGAACCGCCGTTGATGATGTTCATCATCGGGACGGGCAGCGTCTTGGCGTTCGCGCCGCCGATATAGCGGTAGAGCGGCATGCCGAAATAGTCGGCAGCGGCACGTGCAACGGCCAGCGACACGCCGAGGATGGCGTTTGCGCCGAGCTTCGACTTGGTAGGCGTACCGTCGAGCGCGATCATGGCCTTGTCGATACCCACCTGGTCGGCTACGTTCATGCCGATGATGGCCGGGGCGATCACCTCGTTGACATTCTTGACGGCGTTCAGTACGCCCTTGCCCAGGTAACGGCCCTTATCGCCGTCGCGGAGCTCGAGCGCTTCGTGCTCGCCCGTCGATGCGCCGCTCGGAACGGCTGCGCGTCCGAATGCACCCGAAACGGTGCGAACTTCGACCTCGATGGTCGGATTGCCTCGCGAGTCGAGGATTTCCCTTGCGTGAATCTCTACAATCTGCATAGTTGTAAACGTTTGAATTTATGGTTTGAAATAATGACTTCCTTTTTTGCACCGCAAAGGTACAAAATAATTGTGAATTGAGGTTTCCTAATTGTTATTTTTTTCACGAACGGCGTCTCGGGTTTCGGGGGAATCCCATAAATTATTATCTTTGTCCCCAAAAGCACCCCATATATCTCTAAACAACTATCAATTAATGCGAAAAGTCCTTTCCTTTTCCTTATTCCTGATGCTGGGACTCGTCATCTCCCAACTCCTACCGGGGGCGCTCGGTGCAGGATACGCAAGCTTCAAAACCTGCTCCGACACCCTGCTTTACGTCTGCCTGGGGTTCATCATGATCAACGTGGGGCGCGAATTCGAGATCGACAAATCCCGCTGGCGATCCTACACGGCCGACTACTTCATCGCCATGGCCACCGCGGCGCTGCCCTGGATACTCATCGTACTCTACTATATTTTCGTCCTGCTGCCGCCCTCGCTGTGGGGCAGCGGCGAGGCCTGGAAAGAGAACCTGCTGCTGAGCCGTTTCGCAGCCCCGACCTCGGCCGGCATCCTCTTCACGATGCTCGCGGCGCTGAGCCTCAAGCAAAGCTGGATCTACAAAAAGATACAGGTGCTGGCGATTTTCGACGACCTGGACACTATCCTGCTGATGATCCCCTTGCAAATCCTGATGATCGGCCTGCGGTGGCAGATGTTCGCCATCATCGCCATCGTCGTCGTGCTGCTGGCCGCCGGCTGGCGCTGGCAGGCGCGGTGGAACGTACGGCAGGACTGGAAAACCATCCTCGGGCTGGCCGTCGTGGTCTGCGCCCTGACGCAGGCGGTCTACATCGCCACGGCGAAGCTCTACGGCCCCGAAAACAGCATCCACATCGAAGTGCTGCTCCCGGCTTTCGTCGTGGGCATGCTCATGAAACACAAGCACATCGACACACCGACGGAGCAACGCGTCTCCACCGGCATATCGTTCCTCTTCATGCTGCTGGTAGGCCTCAGCATGCCGCTCGTCACGGGCGCCCCGGCCGACACCGCGGCCGCCGCCTCGGTCACGGGATCGCAACCCATGATGCCGTGGGGCACCCTCCTCCTGCATGTCGTGGCGGTATCCGTGCTTTCGAACCTGGGCAAGCTGGTGCCGCTCTTCTTCTACCGCGACCGTAAGATCAGCGAGCGCCTGGCGCTCTCGATCGGCATGTTCACCCGCGGCGAGGTGGGCGCAGGCGTAATCTTCATCGCCCTCGGATACAGCCTCGGCGGCCCGGCGCTCATCATCTCGGTGCTCACGCTGGTGCTGAACCTCATCCTCACGGGCGGCTTCGTGGTCTGGGTCAAGAAACTCGCCCTGCGCAGCTACACCCCCGAACCGGAAGCATAACACGCCCTCCGGGAAGGCTCCCGAAAATACTACGGACTAAAAACGACGACTTTGATCGAAATTACAGACACGGCCCTGCAGACGGCTGCCGCCGAAGGGATGGACGCGTTCCTCCGGGCCTTTACCGACAAATACCGCGAGGCGCTCGGCGGCGACCCCACGGCCGAGACGATCTCCCGGCTCAACGGCGAACAGCATTCGCTGCTGGCCTACCGGATCTTCCGCGACGAAGTGACCGAAGGCGGGTTCTGCCAGCTTATCCAGAACGGTTACGGGGCCTACATCTTCGGCAACCCGTTCGCCAGGGTAATGCGCCTGTGGGGCGCGGAACGGTTCTCGAAACTGGGATACGCCGCAAAAAAGATCTACGACGCCCACCGCGAAGACCTCGAAAGGGAGCGCACCGACGAGGAGTTCATGGCCATGTACGAACAGTACGAAGCGTTCGACGAACTGGAGGAGGAGTTCGGCGAGATGGAAGAGGAGGTGACCGAAACGCTCGCCCGCTATGTCGACGGGCACCTGGAACTGTTCGCCACAATAGTCGGATAGACACCCCCGCAGGCACCGCAGCGATGCCGCGGGCGCCGCACCGCTACATCGCTACATCACCTCTCCGCCGCAAACGGAAGGCGGCAGGGACGTTTGAGGCGCTATTGTCCGATCCTTTTGCAGACATCCACCCACTCCGCACACCGGGAATAGCGTTCCAGCTCCTCGATGGTGAGTTCGATGGCGCTGTTGCTGCTCCCGCATGCCGGGAAGACGGTTCCGAATCTCCGTAAGGATTCGTCCAGATAGACCGCTACCCCGTCGTTCACCCCGAACGGGCAGACTCCGCCCACGGCATGGCCGATATGCTCCTCCACCTCCGGCGGGGTCAGCATCCGGGCCTTGGCATGGAATTTCGCCTTGTATTTCGCGTTGTCGATCTTACAGTCACCGGCCGTCACGATCACGATATACCCCTCCCCGACGCCGAACGACAGGGATTTGGCGATCCGGCCGGGTTCGCACCCCAGCGCTTTGGCCGCCAGCTCGACCGTGGCGCTCGACACGCCGAATTCCAGCACCCTGCCCGCAGCGCCGTATTGTTCCAGATAAGCCCTGACCCGTTCTATTGCCATATGATTCTCCGATTTGCTGTTTTCGTATATCCGTCCGCCCGCTGCCCTGCGCCCGTCAGCGCATCAGCACCGACGAGTCGCCGTAGCTCAGGAAGCGAAAATCATGCGAGAGCGCATAGTCGTAAATGCGCCGCCAGTCTTCGCCCGCGAATGCCGAGACCAGCAGCAGCAGCGTCGACTTCGGCTGGTGGAAATTGGTGATGATGTTGCGCACGATGCGGAACTCGTACCCCAGCGGCGCGATCATGATTTGCGTCGCGGCCTTGATCCGGTCGAGCCCCTTCGCATCCATATAAGCGAGCAACTCCTCCAGCGCATCGCGCCCGGTGTAATCCGCCGGAATGTCGTACAACTCCCACTGCCCGACAACCCGCCCCGTATCGGGGGTTCCCGCCGTGCGGATACGCCACGCCAGCGCCGGAAGCGATTCAAGCGTCCGCACCGAGGTCGTCCCCACGGCCGTGACCGCGCCCAGCTTGGCGAGCAGCGCCACGACGGTCGCACGCCGTACCTCGAAATGCTCGGTGTGCATCGGATGCTTCGCGGCGTCCTCGTCCTTCACGGGCAGGAACGTCCCCGCCCCGACGTGCAGCGTCACCTCCTCGAATCCGAAGCCGCGCGCCTTCATCCCCCCGATCAGCTCCGGGGTAAAGTGCAGCCCCGCCGTAGGCGCCGCCACCGATCCCTCGAACTTGGAATAGACGGTCTGGTAGCGCGTATAGTCGATCTGCTCGCTCTCGCGGTTCAGGTAGGGCGGGATCGGAATCCGGCCGAGGTGTTCGAGCAGTTGTCCGAAGGTCATCGCCGCCGACCATTCGAAACGCACGGTGTGTTCGCGGCCGCGGTTCTCTGCAATCCATGCCCGCAGATACTCCGGACGGCCTTCGTGCTCGAAATTGATCTCCACGTAGCCCTCCTTCCATTTCTTGAGGTTGCCCACGATGCACGACCATTGGCAGGTGCCCGTGACGGCGAACGCCCGCTCGTAGTCGGCCGGGTCGCGGGGTTCGAGGCAGAAAACCTCGATCCGCGCCCCCGAAGGCTTGTGCATGATGATCCGCGCCCGGATCACCTTCGTATTGTTGAATACCAGCAGCTGCCCCTCGGGCAGCACGTCGCCCATGTCTGCGAAATGCGCCTCCGAGATCTCCCCGCCCCGGTACACGAGCAGCTTCGAAGAGCTCCGCTCCGGAAGCGGGAATTTGGCGATCCGCCCGTCGGGCAGGTCGTAGTCGAATCGGTTTATGTCGATATGTCGTTCAATCATGGGCACAAATGTACGTTTTTTTTAAATCGGACGGACACCTGCGCCCGAAAAACCGCCCTTGCAAAACGACAGGGGCCGTACGAAAATACCGCACGGCCCCTGCCGAAACTTATCCGAACGCCCGGGCTATCCGTCCTGCCGGCCACCCGGGCAACGCCCCGAAGGCCGCACAGGTACGCCCCGAATGTCCCGCCGGAAACCTCCCGGACACTGCGGCGGGCACCCGTCGCGATTATTCCACCACGATCTCGTCCACGAACAGGAATCCCTTGCTGCCGGCGCCCGGGTGCCAGGCCGGGATCGCAGCGGCATTCTGCGCGACCACCTTCAGGTAACGGGCCGACGTTTCGGGGAACTGCATCCGGTAACGCCCGATGCCGTCGGCATCCCCGGCCTTCGCTTCGGGCACCGCGACCGAGGCCACCTCGGTAAAATCCGTCCCGTTATCCGAAACCCACACCGTAACCGACGAGGGCGGGAATATCCAGTCGCCCTTCTCGGCGAGCGTCTCCAGCTCCACCGACCGATAGGACTGCTCCCCGCCCATGTCGATGGTCACGTCGAGCGGCTCGTCCAGATACCCCAGCCAGGCACCGCTCGTAAAGACCGGGCGGCTGTGGTAACCGTCGACCAGCAGCGAAGCCCCTTCGAAGGTATAGCTGTCGTTGGGCTTGGTATTGAGCACCGCAGGGCGCCCTGTCGACTTGCTGAATGCGAACTCCCGCGAATAGGAAGCGTTCTCGCCGCCCTCGCGCAATGCCGTCGCCCTGAAGCGGGCGCTCTTGCCGATCTCGACCGGCCCCGTGTAACGCGGGCTGGCGGCCGTGGGTTCCGAGCCGTCGAGCGTATAGTGGATCGGGACGTCGCCCTGCGTGGTGAGGGTCATCACCACGGCGCCCTTCTGCGGGTCTACGGCATACGATCCCTTGATGCCGAAGATATGCTTGGCGAATACGTACCCCATCTGCGAATAGATCCTGTCCATGCGGAACCCGTCGCGGAAGCGCACCCAGTCCTTCACCCCGGGCTGGCACCACTGCACCTCGCTCAGCGCCGCCAGACGCGGCAGGAGCATGTATTCCAGGTGGTCGTCAGAAGCGATGTACTCCGTCCAGAGGTTTGCCTGCACGCCGAGGATATGCGCCTGCTGCCCGGGTGTCAGATCGGCCATCGGGTCGAACGAATAGACTTTGTCGATGGTCACGCAGCCCCCGATCCCGAAGGGTTCGGCATCGGCGTCGGGCGACTGGTAGTAGTCGAAATAGAAATGCGAATTGGGAGTCATGATCACGTCGTGGCCGAGCTTCGCGGCCTTGATGCCGCCCGCGCTGCCGCGCCACGACATGACGATGGCGTCCGACGGCGCCTGTCCTTCGAGTATCTCGTCCCAACCGATGATGCGCCGGCCGCGTTCGGCCAGGTATTTCCCGATGCGGTCGGTCACGTACCCCTGCAGGTAGTGTTCGGCCGTATAGCCGTCCTTGTCCCTGAGCCCCAGCTGGCGAATACGCGCCTGGCAGCGGGGGCACTTCTCCCAGCGCACCTTCGGGCACTCGTCGCCGCCGATATGGATCAGCTCCGACGGGAACAGGCCGACCACCTCGTCCAGCACGTCCTCCAGGAATTCGAAAGTCTTCTCCTGCCCGGGGCACAGCACGTCGTCGGCCACGCCCCAACGACCCCAGACCTCGTACGGGCCGCCCGTACACCCCAACTCGGGGTAGGCGGTCAGCGCCGAAAGCATATGGCCCGGCAGGTCTATCTCGGGGATCACCGTAATGGCGCGGTCGGCCGCATACGCCACGATGTCGCGGATCTCGTCCTGCGTATAATAACCGCCGTAGGGCGTATTGTCGTAGTTGTCCCACTCCTTGCGGATCATGGTTTTCTTGCGGATGCTGCCCACGGTCGTCAGCTCAGGGTACTTTTTGATTTCGATGCGCCACCCCTGGTCGTCGGTCAGGTGCCAGTGGAAGCGGTTGAGCTTGTGGATCGCCATCACGTCGAGGTAGCGTTTCACCTCTTCGACCGAAAAGAAATGGCGCGCCACGTCGAGGTGCATGCCCCGGTAAGCGAAACGCGGGGCATCCTCGATGCTCACGCACGGCAGCACCCACTCCTCGCCGGGCGCAGGCTCCGTCCCGTAAACCGCCGCGGGCAGCATCTGCCGCAGGCTCTGCACGGCGTAGAAAAAGCCGGGGAAACGCGACGCACGGACTTCGACGCCCTTCGGGGTGACATCGAGCCGGTACCCCTCTTCCGGCAGCGTTTGGTCGAGGACGAAGCGGATGCCCGAGGCGGGAAGCTCGTCGGCGACGGTCACGGGGTTCTCCCCGCCGGAGGTTTTCGCCAGCTGCGCGGCGAATTCCGCCACGGCGCGCTGCGTCCGCTCGTCGGCACGGCTGTCGCACACGACGCCTTCGCCCTTGACGGCGAACGTCCCGTGCCCGGGTTCGAGGTGGTTGGGATAAGGTACGATCGAGATTTTTGGATCGTGGGTGGCGCAGGCGGACAGACACACGCCTGCGGCAAAGGCCAGTAGCAATTTTTTCATAGAATAATCAGGGTTGTATCGTGACAAAAGTAGGAAAAAATCCGGATATGGCCCGCTGCGGAGGGAAATATAGCCGACAGAAACGGGCATCCCGGGGAGATCGCCCTGTTTTTGCACAGGTTTTTCCCGGCGGAAGACCCGATTACCGGGCATTTTTTATAACTTTGCGTCGCATAATTGCTCACAAAACTATGAAAACCGACTTTCTGGTTATCGGTTCCGGCGCAGCGGGGCTTTCGTTCGCGCTCAAGGCCGCGGCCCACGGGCATGTCACGATCGTCACGAAGGGCGAAATAAACGAGTGCAATACCAACTACGCACAAGGCGGCATCTGCTCGGTGACCTATGCTCCCGACACCTTCGAAAAACATATCCGCGACACCCTGGTCTGCGGAGCCGGCAAATGTGACGAGGCAGCCGTCGAGCTGGTCGTGAAACGTGCTCCGGAGCTGATCCGCGACCTGATCGAATGGGGCACGCGCTTCGACAAAACCCCCGACGGCCGGTTCGAACTGAACCGCGAGGGCGGGCATACCGAACACCGCATCCTCCACCACGAAGACCTCACGGGCGCCGAGATCGAACGGGCGCTGGTCGAGTCGGTTCGCCGGCACCCCGGCATCACGGTGCTGGAACACCATTTCGCCATCGACCTCCTGACGCAGCACCACCTGGGCGAATTCGTCACGCGCCATACGCGCGGGCTGGCCTGCTTCGGCGCCTATGTGCTCAACCTCGCCACCAACGAGATCGAGACCATGCTCGCCAAGTTCACCGTCGTGGCCACGGGCGGCTGCGGCAATATCTACTCCACGACCTCCAACCCGGTCGTCGCCACGGGCGACGGCATCGCCATGTGCCACCGCGCCAAGGCCATCACCGAGAACATGGAGTTCATCCAGTTCCACCCCACGACGCTCTACAACCCCGGCGAGAAACCCAATTTCCTCATCACGGAGGCCATGCGCGGTTTCGGTGCCATCCTTCGCCTGCCTTCCGGCGAGGAGTTCATGGACAAATACCACCCGATGAAATCGCTGGCGCCGCGCGACGTGGTGGCCCGCGCCATCTACCGCGAAATGACCAAGCGGGGCTCGGACTTCGTCTACCTCGACGTCACGCACAAAGACCCCGGAGCCATCCGCAGTCACTTCCCCAACATCTACGAAAAATGCCTTTCGATCGGCATCGACATCACCCGCGACTGGATTCCCGTGACGCCCGCAGCGCACTACTGCTGCGGCGGGGTGAAGGTCGACACCAACGGCGAGACCTCGATCAGGCACCTCTACGCGCTGGGCGAAACCTCCTGCACGGGGTTGCACGGAGCCAACCGCCTCGCTTCCAACTCGCTGATCGAAGCGGTGGTCTATGCCGACCAGGCCGCACGCCACGCTGCGTCGCTGCTCCCCAAGGTCGACATCCAGGAGGGCATCCCCGACTGGGACTTCGAAGGCACGCAGCACACCGAGGAGATGCTGATGATCATCCAGTCGAAGCGCGAGATGCAGACCATCCTGTCCAACTACGTGGGCATCGTCCGCTCGAACCTCTCGCTCAAACGCGCCATGCGCCGCCTCGAGATACTCTGGCAGGAGACCGAGGAGCTCTATAACAAGACCAAGCCCAACCGCGAATTGTGCGAGCTGCGCAACATGATCGCCGTGGCCTACCTGGTAATCAAACAGGGCCGAGAGATCAAGGAGTCGGTCGGCTGCCACTACAACGCCGACTACCCGAACAAGGAAAAGGAAGTATAGATAATAAAGGAACTATAAATAACAGCGCCCTGTTCCGGCGTTCCGCCGGACAGAAGTCCCCGCCGAGGCGGGGATTTAGGGGTGGGTCAGACTTGTAAACACGGCCAAAGGCCGCGACGACAGCGCCCGGCAGCACCCCTGCGGTAACTATAAAAGAGACATTTCAGGTTCATGACATTACAGGAAGAAATCATACGCCGCCGCACCTTCGCGGTCATCGCCCACCCCGACGCGGGTAAAACCACCCTCACCGAGAAGCTGCTGCTCTTCGGCGGGGCCATCCACGTCGCCGGGGCGGTCAAAAGCAACAAGATCAAGAAAGGCGCCACGTCGGACTTCATGGAGATCGAGCGCCAGCGCGGCATCTCGGTCGCCACGGCCGTGATGGGCTTCGAATACAAGGGCACCAAGATCAACATCCTCGACACCCCGGGACACGAGGACTTCGCCGAAGACACCTACCGCACGCTGACGGCCGTCGATTCGGTCATCATCGTCATCGACGGCGCCAAGGGCGTCGAGTCGCAAACCCGCAAACTGATGGAGGTGTGCCGTATGCGTTCGACGCCGGTGATCGTCTTCATCAACAAACTCGACCGCCCCTCCAAGGAGCCTTTCGACCTGCTGGACGAGGTGGAAAAGGAACTGCGCATCCGCGTGCGGCCGCTGGCCTTCCCCATTTCGAACGGCCCCACGTTCCGCGGGGTCTACAACCTCTACGAAAAGAACCTCTCGCTTTTCACGTCGGACGAGAAACTCACGGCCGACGCCCAAACCGCCGAGATTTCCGACCTCGCGTCGCCGGAGCTGGACAGCTACATCGGCGGGAAATTCGCCGAACAGCTGCGCTCGGACGTCGAGCTGGTCGAAGGCGTCTACGACGAGTTCGACCGCGAGGCCTACCTGCGCGGCGAGCTGGCCCCCGTGTTCTTCGGCTCGGCGGTCAACAACTTCGGCGTGCGCGAACTGCTCGAATGCTTCGTCCGCATCGCCCCCTCGCCGCGCCCGGCGCCCACCGCGACCCGCACCGTGGAGCCCGCCGAGCCGAAGATGACGGGCTTCGTCTTCAAGATCCACGCCAACATGGATCCCAATCACCGCGACCGCATCGCCTTCCTGAAAATCTGCTCCGGGACGTTCGAGCGCAACCATAACTACCTGCACGTACGCAGCGGCAAGCAGCTCAAGTTCTCCTCGCCGACGGCCTTCATGGCCGAAAAGAAATCGGTCATCGACTTCGCCTACCCGGGCGACATCGTCGGCCTGCACGATACGGGCAACTTCAAGATCGGCGACACCTTCACCGAGGGCGAGAAGCTCAAATTCACGGGCATCCCGTCGTTCGCCCCCGAGCAGTTCCGCTACATCGAGAACGCTGACCCGCTGAAATTCAAGCAGCTCGCCAAGGGCGTCGACCAACTGATGGACGAAGGCGTGGCGCAGCTGTTCGTATCCTCGCTCAACGGCCGCAAGATCATCGGCACGGTCGGGGCGCTCCAGTTCGAAGTCATCCAGTACCGACTCGAACACGAATACAACGCCGCCTGCCGCTGGGAGCCGATCTCGATCTACAAAGCCTGCTGGATCGAGAGCGACAACGCCGCGCAGCTGGCCGATTTCAAGCGCCGCAAGCACACCAACATGGCCGTCGACAAGCACGGCCGCGACGTCTTCCTCGCCGACACGAGCTACGGGCTGGCGCTGGCGCAGGAGAATTTCAAGGACATCCGCTTCCACTTCACCTCGGAGTTCTGATCCGGGGGGGGGCTGTCCGATCCGTAAAAATCCCGGCAGGAACCCATGTGGGATCCCGCCGGGATTCTCTCTTCCTGCCGGCAATACGCCCGCCCCGGCCGCGTCAACCGCGATGCCGCAGGCAGGTCGCAGGTACGGACGGCGCAGACAGGTCACAGGCATGGACGCCGCACGCACGGACATCGCACGGCTTGCCAGCCGGGCTACTCGAAAACGGGAGCTTCGGCACTCCGGGCGGGTACGTGCCCGCGCACCTCGGGCCACCCGTCATTCCATTCGATCCGGTCGAGAATCAGGTAACGCGGCCCGCCCACCTCGAGCCGGGTATGGTACAGCATCCAGTCCTGCCCCTTATCATCGGTAACGAATTCCGCATTGTGCCCCGGGGCGACAAACCCGTTGCCGTTGCCCACGACCAGTTCGTGGTGCACGCCGAGCATGTCGCGCCCCGCACGATCGACATAAGGCCCCATCAGCGACCGGCTGCGGCCGACGACCACATGGTAATCCTTCATGAAATCGCCCGTCGAGACGATCAGCTAATAGTATCCGTCCCGCTTGTGGATGTAGGTGCCCTCGTACTGGTCGCCGGCGATCTTACGCTTCCCGGCCCCGGGTTTGAGCGATAACCCGTCGTCCGCAAGTTCAATCGCCCAGATGCCCCGGAAACTTCCCCAGAACATGTACTTGTGTCCGTCCTCCTCGATGTAGAACTGGTCGATCGAAATATCGACCCCGATCTCGTCGCTGCCGATCAGTTTCCCGTGGTCGGTAAAGGGCCCGACAGGCGAGGGGCCCGACGCCACGCCGATGGCGTGCTTGTTGTTCTCCCCCGGCTGGGAATAATACAGCACATACCTGTCGCCGATCTTGTTGATGTCCGGCGCCCAGAGGTTGGCCCCGGCCTTGTCGGTTATCTGCGGATGGTTCTCCGCCGTAAAGACCTCGCCGACCTTCGTCCAGTTCACCAGGTCGGACGAGCGCAGGATGGGGATGTTGTTCTTTCCGCTCTCGGTCGCATAGAGGTAGAAATTCCCGTCCTCGGCGCGTATTACCGTGGGGTCGGCCACGAGGAATTCCCGGAAAACCGGGTTCTTGTAGCTCTTTGCCCCGGGGTTCCCGGGCAGGGGATCCCCGTCCCCGCTGCGGGCGGGTTCGGGCGTGCCGCAGGCACAGGCCACGGGCAGGAACAGCGCCGTGAAGGCGAGTGCGACGAAATAATTTTTCATAGCGTATCTCATTTACGAATTCAACGATATTTTGCCGGAACCGACAAACAAAGATACGAAAAATACACTGTCTTCGGCCGGGCGGAAGGGGATTTCCGTTTCCGCCCGGCCGGTGCGGCACGGCAGCAATAAAAAAAGCCTGCTGGTTTCCAGCAGGCTTTCACCTATATATCCGCCCGTTAACGCATCGGCACCTCGATGACCAGCACCTGGGCGTCGGCCGAAGCCCTGATCCCGAAGCCGTCGGTATCCCAGACCCCCATGCCGTCGCGGCGGCCGAGCACTTCGCCGTCCACCTCGGCCAGCCCTTCGATCACGAAGACATAGGCCCCGTTCCCGGGCGTATGCATCCGGTATTCAACGTCATGCCCCTTGTCCAGGTCGAGCGTCGAGAACCAGGCATCCTGATGGAGCCAGCCCGTGTTTTCGCCACCGCGGCCTTCGGGAGCCACGATCGTCCTCAATTCGTTGCGCTTTGCCGGCGCCAGCCGGATCTGGTTGTAACGCGGCGTATGGTTCTCCGCATCGGTCAGCACCCATATCTGCAGGAATTTCACGGGCTTCGTGTCGCTGGCGTTCATCTCGCTGTGCGTAATGCCCGTCCCGGCCGACATGACCTGAATCTCCCCCGGACGCAGCTCCTGCATGTTCCCCATGCTGTCGCCGTGGCGGAGCGCACCTTCGAGCGCAATCGACACGATCTCCATGTTATCGTGGGGATGCGTCCCGAATCCTTCGCCCGGGGCGACCGTATCGTCGTTGAGCACCCGCAGGGCGCCGAAATGGATTCGCCGGGGATCGTAATATCCGGCAAAACTGAACGTATGGTAGGTATCGAGCCAACCGTGGTCGGCGTGTCCGCGCGTCTGTGCGCGGTGAATCGTCTTATTCATAGCAATGATTTTTTATTATACGCCCCGTCGGGCGTGAAGCAAACTCCGCGCCAGCCGCGCCTGCGCGCAGTACCTGACGGAATCCGCAGGCTACACCTTCAGAAAGACGTTCTTTCTGTAAAGGAAATAGAGAAACAGCCAGCAGACGGCCACATAGCCAGCACTGTCAACCACGGCGGCAAGTGCCTCCGGGCATTTCGACGCCACGCCCCCGAGGAAGAAATCGGATATGCGCCCGAAGCCCACGATACGCTGGGCCAGATAGATCGTGATCGAATTGAGTCCCACGACGCGAAAGAAGAGCGTCCAGCGGCGCCATCCCCTGACGTCGATCAGGTAGTAGAACAGGGCGAACATCGCCAGCGAATAGGCAGCCACGACACATACGAACGTACTCGACCACAGCGATTTATTCACAGGCACCACCCCGTTGAAAGCCAGCCCTGCGACCAGCAGCGCCACGGCCGCCGCAATCATCCACGACGCCTTGCGGCCGCCCGACAAGTCCTGCCGCCGCACGAATTCCCCCGTAAACATGCCCAGCATGGCCGTCACCACGGCGGGCACCGTACTCAGCAGCCCCTCGGGGTCGAACGTCTTGCCATACAACTTACCCGGCAACAGCAGCCGGTCGACATACCCTGCCAGGCACCCCTCCCGGGTCAATGGCCCTGCGCCCGCGACGTCGGGTGCCGCCACCAGTGCCGACAACAGGCCGTAACCGACCAGTATGGCTGCAGCGATCGCAATGCGCGCCTTCACCCCGAAATTGAGGTACAGCACCGCGGCTATGCCCCATGCAAGGCCGATACGCCCCAGTACGCTGGCAATACGCAGGTTTTCGAAATCGAGCCTGAACAACCCGTTGTAAACCACCCCCAGCAACACCAGCGTCAGCGCGCGGCGGACAATCTTCGCATAGATCGTCCCGGTCGACAACCCCAGCGAACGCTGCTTGGAAAGCGAAAAGGGGAAGCTCACCCCGGCAATGAAGAGGAACAGCGGAAAGATCGTATCGTGGTGGGTGAAGCCGTCCCAGCTGGCATGCCCCATCTGGCTGGCAATGCTGTCGGTCACAGCGTTGGGCCACAGGCCGCACACGGCGACGACGAGCGAGGCGAACCCCATGATAAAGAGCATGTCGAACCCCCTCAGGGCATCGAGCGACTGCAATCGTTCGGACGGTTTCATAATTCGGGTGCTGTTCTTCCGGCCCGATCCTTGTCAGTGATCCTTCTTCGACCGGCCCTATTATACTTTACACAAAGATAATAAGAATTTCTGATATATCCAAATATATCGGGGCCCGGCGGAGCGCATCCGGCCGGGCCCCTGCTTTTTCCACCGGCAACTACTCCAGCTCCAGATTGCTCACCCGGCCGGTCACCCCGAACGGGAAGTCGGGGTAGACGTACAGCCCGAAACGCGGCTCGGTCTGACCGTGCGTGTAACCCCAGATGCTGGCGTAATCCTCCGCGTCCTCGCCCATCTTCTCCAACTGGCGCAGATAGGCTGCCACCGACTTGTTCTCCACGATGTAGATCTCGCCCATACGGTCGATGATCGGGCTGTGGCGGCGCGTACGGTCGTGGTCGAAGCGCAGGATACGCTTCCCCTCGGCCGTGATGCCCACCAGCCGGAAGGTCATGCTCTTGCCGATGGCCGGCAGGTTCAGCACACTGCGGTCGGTGGCCAGGAACGGCAGCCGGTGTTTCTTCATGAAGCGGCGGATGCGCCCGGCCGTGTCGCCCTCGCCGGTCAGCGCCGCATCCAGTTCCGCGGTCTGCTCCGCGGTCATCCGCCCAAAGAGCTTCTCTTCCTGCTGCTCCTGCATCGAGCGGCTGTTGGGCGTGAAGACGGCATAGTTTTCGCCGAAGCCCTTCACCGAGAAGGTATAGTAACAGACCACGCCCAGCGAGTTGAGCACCTGCCTCAGCCGGGTGGTATGCCCGCGGCGCGATGCCGCGACGGTATATACCAGCTGGTTGGTGATGAGCCACCCGGCGGAAAGTATCTTCCGGATAGCCTCCCGCGCCTCGGGCGTCACCTCCAGCGGCGACTGGAAATGCGTCTGGATGACGAACTGCTTCACGCCGACGGCCGATGCCTTCTCCCGGAACTCCTTCAGCACCTCCACCAGCTGGTCGTCGATGCGCATCGGCAGATAAGCCGGCAGGCGCGACCCCAGCCGCACGCGCTGCAACTCGGCATATTTTTCACCGTCGGGACGCGCCTGGTTGGCCTTGCGCTTGCGGCAGGCCATGCGGTAGACCGCCTCGAGGATATTGCGCAGCGTCTTGTTCTGGCTCATCAGGGCGTCGCCGCCCGTGATGAGGATATCGCGCAGTTGCGTGTCCTCCTCGAAATAAGCCATCAGGCGGCGCAGTTTGTGATCCCAGCTCTCCTTGGGGCGCAGGCTCTCGAACTCGAAATTGAGCCGTTCGCTCTGAAAGTCGTACATCCGCTGGCACGAGGCGCACAACCCGCCGCAGGCACGCCCCATCGTATCGGGGATCAGGATCGCCACTTCGGGGTAACGGCGGTGGATATTGTGCCCGTCGGGCAGCAGCCACCCGGCCGCATTGGGTTTTCCGGCCTCGACGACGTCCTCCTTCTCCCAGGCGCGGATATTCCCGTAGGTCTCGACCAGCTGCGGCGAATAGAGGATATAGCTGCGGATCGCCTCGTCGTCGTACGCTTTGCCGGTGACGTCCAGCAGCGAGAGGTAATAAGGCGTGGCGAAAAACGGCATCCCCTTCTTGCGGGCCTTCGACAGCAGGTACATGGTCTCCGCCGAAAGCGAGTTGCCCAGAAACCGGTTCAACTCCGAAGGGCTCTTCACGGCCATCGCCAGGTGGAACCGGAAATCGCCCCACCAGACGCCTACCTGACGGTATTTATCCTCGTAGGTCATCCCTTCCTCGAAACGGAACCGCGAAGGGGTCGACTTGCGGTTCTCGATCTTCTGCACCAAGAGGTGGAGCATACGCTCCCTGTTCCGGGCGCGCACCTCCGCCACCTCGGGATCGAGCCCCGTCGGCCAGCGATCGCTGCGGATACGGACGCGCTGCGGCGTGAGCGGCTGCAACTCCAGCCCCTCAAGGCGCTTGAACAGGAAAAACAGGTCGATGAACAGGTCGCAACGCATCTCCGGGTTCTCCAGCCGCCCCGTGAGGAACTGCCACAGCAATTCCAGCGTCCGCACGGGCATCTGCTCACCGGTCGAAAGTTCGCTCACCTCCCGCCCGTCGTAGCCGATCAGCAGGCGAATCTGTTCCGCCGCCTCGCCCTGCGCCGCCGCATGCCGGGCGACGAACTCTTCGAGCCGGGCCCGGAACTCCCCGGCATCGCGGCTCGCATCGGCCTGGGCAACAAGTCCCGGCAGCTCCTGGCGGAAAAGCAGCCCGAGCTGGTAAAGCGTGAATGAAAGCATTTTCCTTTGTTTCATAAGCACTATCGTTTATTTTTCCGTTATAATTTTCGGATGCGGGCGGCAATGTCCCCGGTACGGTCGTCAGCGTACAAAAAAAGGCACGGCGCAATAAAATCACAGATACACCCGGAACCGCAGGCTCCCCTGCAAATTCCTCCGCATTCAGACGATATACCCGGGAAAAATAACAGCCCTCCGGGCGAATATCAACAGCCGCCGCTCACGGGCGAGCCGGCAAGAATCGGCGGCCTCAAGGCAAAAAAACGACGGCCGCCATACGGAATCCGCTACAAAGATAAGAAAAAATTTGAAACCTCCCGTCCGCGGCCTTCCGGGTTTCCCGCACCGCCCGCATCTTCCGTATCCCATAAAATAACGTATTTCCCCGCAGAATCGTATTCCCCCGCCCGCACAGCCCTACCCATACGAACAGATACAAAAACAAGAAAGCCTCGACAATCATCAGATTATCAAGGCTTTTCGAAAAGTCGGGGTGACAAGATTCGAACTTGCGACCACGCGCCCCCCAGAGGTGAAATTTATTTTTTTCGATAAAAGTAATTAACTTTATTTTAGTATATTTACATCATGTACAGAGAATTGCGATTTTGACTTATTGTCATCTATTGCGATTTTTCTTGTACCACTTTTGTACCACCAATTATTTTGCATCGGAAAATGGCCTACTCTGTTCGCATCGTTTTACGGAAATACAAACCCAACTCAATGGGGTATCACATTCTCCAATTATGCGTCACTAAAAATAGCTGTCGCAAGCGCATCAGTCTGAAATTATACGTCGATCCGGCCTATTGGGACAATTCGGCCGAACGACTTATCATCGAACGGAATCTGAAAGGCGAAAAGCAGCGGGAGGCCAATAAGAAACGGATTCAGGACAATGCCTTTCTGGATAAAGTCAAGGCCCGCGCCCGCGAGATTATTGAGAAATTCGAGATAGACGGCATTGACTGGACGCTGAATCAATTTGAGGACGCATTTTTGAATCCTTCCAAGCAGGGCAAATTCTGCGCATATCTTGAAAATCATGTCCAAACGCTCCGGGATACCGGACATACGGGCAATGCTAAATGTTATTTCGAGACGCTTCGATTGCTTAAATACTATGACAGCAAGTTGAATCAACGGCTATTTTCCGACATCGACCTACGTTATGTACGCAATTTCGATACGTTCCTCCAAAAACGGGGTTGCAAGGGCAATACCCGCAAATATTATTTCAAAGCATTGCGGGCAATCTTGAATCAAGCGAACCGAGAAGGCATCGGTTCGGAAGCAGCCTATCCGTTCGGGAAAGGCGGCTTCGAGATCGCCAAGTTGGAAGAAGCGACGGAAAAACGCTACCTTCCGCCTCAAGACTTGCAAAAACTCAAAGATACGCCTGCACAGAATCCGCAGAACGAATACGCACGACAACTCTTTCTGTTCTCCTATTATTGTTACGGAATGTCGTTCGTCGATATGGCCTACCTTACGACCAATCATGTTCAACGACTGGCAGACGGGAATTATATCGTCTACAAACGCAATAAGATTAAGCACCAAAAGAACGTAACCGCCATCCGAATCCATATCACGCCGGAGATTCAAGGATTGATCGAACGGTTGAAATCTGCCTCGCCAACCGTCGATAACTATTTGTTACCGATCATTACCCGTTCCGGCTATACGGGCGAGAAGCTATACAACCACATCCGAAGCCGTTACGCCAAATATCAAAAATACTTGAAATCGTTGGCCGAAGAACTCAGCATCGACTATCATTTGACAAGCTATGTGAGCCGTCATACAATGGCAATGACCTTGCAATACAATAAAATCCCGCGTGAAATCATTTCACAGATGCTCGGCCATGCCGACCTCGAAACGACCAATACCTATCTCGACAGTTTCGACAACAAGGTAATCAATGAGGCAGCGAAAGTTTTGTAATAGGCCAACAACAGTTTAATATTTTTTGTATATTTGTACTATGAGTACGACACCGCAAACAAAAATAAACCAGCTATTACAGTCCCTCCCACCCGGAGCAGTCTATTTGTCGTCATGGATGAAACTCAAAAACATCTCCAACGACTTACAGCACCGTTACATAAAATCCGCATGGCTGACCCCCATAGGCACGGGAGTAATGATCCGCACGGGCGATACGCCGACATTATACGGAGCCATATACAGCCTCAATACGCAGACCGGCAAACACCTAACAATCGGAGCCATGTCGGCATTGGAGATACATGGCTATTCGCACTACCTCCCGATGGGCAGGCCGACCGTTTCGCTGTCTGCTCCGCAAAAAGAGTATTTACCGCTTTGGTTCAGAAAATACGACTGGGGCGTTACGCTCCGGCTATTTACCACCGAAATATTCAACTCCGACACCGGAATCACTACTACCCAACAAGGGGTTTTCGAGTTACCGATCTCTACCCCGGAGCGGGCATTTATGGAGTGTCTGCACCTCGCACCACAGTATTACGACATTACCGACCTCTATTATGTGATGGAAATGCTGTCGATACTCCCGCCGAAGAAGGTGCAACGACTGTTAGAGGAGTGCCGTTCCGTCAAAGTGAAGCGGCTGTTCCTCTTTATGGCCGAAAAGGCCCGTCATGCGTGGTTCGAGGCCCTCGACCTCGACAAAATAGACCTCGGCAGTGGCAAACGGGTAATCGCCAAAGGGGGCGTTTACGATAAGAAGTACCAAATCACAATCCCGGCAGAACTGAAAAATGATTAACCAAGAGTACAAAGAGCGTGTACGGCTGTTGCTCCGCATCATCCCGATTATTTCGACGGAAGAATGTTTGGCCGTTCACGGCGGCACGGCAATCAATCTGTTCGTGCAAAATCTGCCGCGCTATTCGGTAGACATCGACCTGACCTATATTCCCGTCGAACCGCGGGAAGCAAGCCTCGCCCATATCAAAGAACGGCTGAAAGCGGTTAAAGCCAAAATCGAGGCCGCAATACCGGGCATTGCGGTACGCGAAGTTCCCAACAAACTGATCTGCACCCATAACGGGCATTTCGTCAAAGTGGAGGTAAACGACGTGAAGCGCGGCATCATCTCGCCGCCCGTCGAATTACCCTTATGCGATCTCGCCCAAGAAGATTTCGGCGTATTCTGCAAAGCCCGCATCGTGCCGCTGTCACAACTCTACGGCGGCAAGATCACGGCGGCACTCGACCGCCAGCACCCGCGCGACCTGTTCGATGTAAGCCTGATGCTCGATTATATTAAAGACTTTGACCAGATCAGGCGCGGTTTCATCTTCTGCCTGCTGGGAAGCGACCGCCCGATCTTGGAATCGCTTAACCCCAATTTCAACGACCAGCGCGACGCCTTGACCAACCAGTTCGAAGGAATGTCCTCGACACCGTTCACCTACGAGCAGTACGAAGCGACCCGCCGCCGACTGGTCGAGTATATCAACCACCATCTGACTCCGACCGACAAGGCGTTTCTACTCGGATTCGAGGACGGAACGCCGGATTGGGACGCATCGGAATACCGGGATTTCCAGCATTATCCGTCGATTCAATGGAAGCTACTGAACATCCGAAAACTGAAAGGAAAAAATCCACAAAAGCACGAGGACGGCATAATCAAGTTGCAAAATTATTTTGGATTCTAATGTACGACGACATAGTAGATTACGATGATTTCTCAGAAAGAGTAGGTTCTGAAAACGACATCCTTGACCTAATTTACGATACAATTTGGAAGAGAGCATATTGCCCTAAATGCAAAAGATTCAATACCCACAGCAGAAGCAAATACGCTTCAAAAAATATTTTTTGTCATCATTGCAGTATACAATGGTCTACCCTACAAGAGACAATATTTTTCAAGACACGCATCGATTTAATTAAATGGTGCTATGTCATTTATGCAATATCGTTTTACCCCCGAAAAGTATCTGTTAAATGGCTCATGGCCGAATTGAAGATCAACTCCTATAACACGGTCTGGCATATGGCAAACAAAGTTAAAACTGCTGCCAACCATAGCCCAAAAGACAAATATATTTTCAGAGAATTAGAAAAAATATTCCGCCGGCACAGATTTATATAGCAGGATATAAAATTCACATAACAGGATAAATTATATAAACAACACGAGAACCGCATAAAAAAAGTAAAAAAACTTCAGCCAATAGTATCTTTTTCTACATCACATCTAAAAAATCACTAATAATCAATATAATATGACTGATATTTTTCAGTCATATTTTTTTATTCAATCTATAAAAAGCGATATAAGCCACTCAAAATGGAAAAGCGCAAAATGCTGATAATTAGAGACTATAATAAATATTTATAATAAAATAAAATTACCCTCAAAATATCCATTCGTATTAGGAGTGCATAACTTAATTTTTTAAGCTTATGCATAATAATTCTTACTCAAAATTCGGGGATGATTTCCCCATCGCAGCTCTTACTGTAAAACAGTTCAAAGAGCTTTATTTCTCTCTTAATCTCAAATCCCAACCTGCGCCGATTCGCTCCGATGTAATGTGTATCGATGAGGTAGCTAAGCTCTCGGGCTATGCCAAGGCCTCGATCTATAAGTTCACGCATCAACGGCTCATCCCATTTCATAAGCCCGCCCATGGTGGACGACGCCTTGTATTCATCCGGCAGGAAATCGAAGAATGGATGAAACAGAATACCTGCCCCTCTATTGAACAAGAGTGTAATTACCGAATCGAGAATATAACCACTCACAGATCATGAACAACGAAATTAAGAAACCACAACCCCCGAGGCAAATATTAAGGGCCGGAATATATGCTCCAGTTCCGACGTTCGAAGAAGTCTTCAAAGCTTCAACAAAAACAGCGGAACCCGATATTGATGCTGATGATGACCTTGACAAAAGTTATTTTCGATTCTATTATTCATATTATAATTCAATACAGACTTTATCAAAAGAAAATCAATTTTTAGCCTTTAAGGCAATTGTTGAATATGCGTTCACCAATATAAAAAATGAGGACCTCCCTAAACCTGTATTAGGAATCCTGCGAACAATTCGACCGTTCATTAAAGCACAAAAGAAAAGACAGATTGCAGGCATGGCTGGCAAATCATTCGGGAAATTAGGCGCACCATATGGCAAAAAGGGTGGAAGACCGCGCAAAAAAGAGACAAAAACAGAATAGAACTGACTCAAAACCACATCGAAAAAATTGGCCTATAATACAAATATAGGCCAATTTACAAAAAAATAGAAACCCCCTAAAATAAAAATCAAACACATGAAAAATGAAAAAATAAATTATAATCAGAAAATAGACAACGATTGTGTTGAAATCGTCCCCTTCACTCAAAAGGTCTATGTTTCGGCCTTCAAAAACTGCTACACACCTCAGCCTGCCGCATATGGGAAATTAATTTATTGGCTGGTAATGACGCGGTTTAAAGATAGAGTCATTGCATACAGAAAATGTAAAGACCCCCAAAAACGGCAAGCCATGAAACGCAATTTACCTGCGATCACTCCCAGCGGATTATTTAGAGGGAAACGGTGCAAGGAAAATTTATTCCGCCATAGTTGCATGGTCTGCATTGATATTGACGCTGACCCCAACAACCCTCGAAGTGGAACAGAGTGGCATAAACAAATCAAAATTATTGCAGACCATTTCGACAGTTTATTCTATGGCGGATTATCATTAAGCGGTCATGGCATTTACCTGATATTTCGTATTGCAGATCCCACCAAACATTGGGAACATCTTAACTCTCTCATGATCGAAATCGAAAACCTAACAGGATTAAAAGCAGACCGAAGTTGTATGGATGTAACTCGTCTACGAATTGTCAGCTACGATAGACAGGCCTATCTTAATACACAAGCAAAAGCATATTCAAAAACAGTAAATAGAGAATACGAAATTTCACTACAACAAATATATTCAGAGCGTCCCGTTTCCTCAAAAACGGTAGCCGAGCGGCATAAAACTTATGAACGAGTAATAATTCTCATCCATAAACTGAAACGTAAAAAAATAGACATCACTCGAAACTATAACGAATGGTTCGACATCGGATGCGCACTCGCCTCTGAATATGGCGTTAAGGGATTGCCGTTATTCCAAGCCATTAGCAGTTTACATCCGAACTACAACCCGGACAAATGCGCAAAGCAGTATCGGCAATGCCTGAGACACAATTATAAAAAAATTCAAATAGCAACCTTTTTTTATATTTGCCAAAAATATGGTGTAACATTCAAGTAGACCAACCATTTGATAAATGGAGCCGGAACCTTATCGAGGGGTTCCGGCTTCTTTTTATTATATCTGCATCCCTGCGTAGATAATACCCGAAAGCATGTTTGGCGAAATTTGCACAACAAGGCCCCGATGGGTGTCGTCAATTGCGAAATATTTTTTACCTTTGTCTTGTCGCGCAAGCGGCGTATATTGGTGAAAGTGTTTCGATTTAACCTCGAATAGGAATCTGGAAAATTCAATTTGCTGAGGGTAAACGACGGCACTCATCACTTGTATTGGTATGCGAGATCATAATCCCCATACTATACAGGTGTGGGGTCTTGTGTCAGTTTATTTCAGCAAAGGTATTCCAGAACCTCTATTCGAATAAACCGGGCAGCTCCACACTTTCTTTTTGTAATCATGCCAAATCGGGGCTGGGTGGCGCAAACACTTACCGTCATGGAGAAAATTACAGCCTACTCGATTCTCAAAGAATTAGGTAACGATGCGTTGTACAAGTACATTTACGAGGACATCGCCGAACCTACCTTTGACTCGCACCGGGTCACCAATCCTTTTCCGCAAGATTTCAAAGACTATTACGAACGTATGTTGATCGCACATGCGGACGAAGGCGACATCCGGGCTAGGAATATCATTATCGCAAGGTTTATAGGCAATTATCTCGGACATAACAGCCGAGCTTTGCAAATTGAGAAGATCGGAGAAGTTACGTCTACAAATATGAACGGAGAAGAAACTCCGACTTCGCTTTGGAGGAAACTGGATTAGACTATAAAATTACATCGAATAACTTATCATGAAACGTCTGCTTTTACTCGCAATCCTAATCGGCTCACTGTTCTCCGTCCCTAACAGCTTCGCCCAATCATCCAAACCCAAACACGCCACCATTAAATATGAGAATGGGGTAAAATATGTTGGAGAAATCCGGAAAGGCAGTCCCAAGAAATATTCAGAATACGCCCTAATCAATAAAGTTTTCATTGGCAAGAAAAAAATCAAACATGGCAAGGGCATTATGTATTTTGCCAACGGAGATCAGCTCGACGGAGAATGGAATAATGATCAATGTAAACGCGGAACCTATAAATTTGCCAACGGAGATGTTTTCGAGGGCGAAATTACTACGAGTTCTATTCGGGATGGAAAAATGATTTTTTCTTCTAATCACGGAACAATGACGTTTACACTTGAGGGCGTTATCAGATTTAGCTATAAAACATGGACCTACCCGGCTAATTGTAGTTTTACTGGAACAATCAAAGATAAAAAGCCTTATACAGGTACTTTTGATTGCACATTAACAACAGAAGATGGCGACCGCTTTACCGGAAGGCTGTCCGACGGGCATTTCGGGTACGGTAAAATCGAATATGCCAATGGCGACTCGTTCGAAGGAAGCTTCATATCCGATGCCCCGTCAAGCGGCAAATATTACTACGGAAGCATCACGGAAATAACAAGAGTAAATCACAAATGGGAAATTCCAGCCGGATGCGTTTTTGAGGGTCGTATAGTCCCATTTACAGGAATAGTCAACATGGAAATCACCAATGC
>NZ_DCKA01000003.1:3734-3902 GCF_002320215.1 Alistipes sp. UBA1686 | reverse complement strand
GTTTGTCGGAAAACTCAATAATGGCGCACCGGATGAAGGCAAATATCGCTACGGAAGCATCACGGAAATAACAAGAGTAAATCACAAATGGGAGATTCCAGCCGGATGCGTTTTTGAGGGTCGTATCGTCCCATTTACAGGAACAGTCAACATGGAAATCACCAATGC
>NZ_DCKA01000003.1:0-3718 GCF_002320215.1 Alistipes sp. UBA1686 | reverse complement strand
GTTTGTCGGAAAACTCAATAATGGTGCACCGGACGAAGGCACAATGTTTTTTGCCGCCACAGGGTATACCGAAACAGGGAAATGGAAAGACGGATTATCCCCTCGTGAATACCAGATTCAGCAGCATGCCAAAGAACGAGCACTAGACTCAATTACTAAGGCGTTCGTGGCGCAACAACGAATAAAAGCTCGCGCCGATTCTCAGAAACATCAGGCTGAAGAACAAAAAAAGCAAGCATTCGTCCGAAAATATGGTCAACGATACGGCTCACTTCTTTATCAAGGAAAACTCGAACTCGGTATGACCCAACAAATGTGTCAGGAGGTAATTGACATAAAATCATACGATATAGGAAAAAGCATCCGATCCGGGCATAGGGTTGAAACATGGACTTTCAATAAAGACAAACAAGACATGCAAATCGCCGCAGCGATGACACAACTTTCCGGCGAACAAGCAATGGCTTTAGCCTTACTGATGGGATTTGCCGACAGCGTAGGTGCATCAACGCCCAAATATTCGGTTTTGGTTTTCACCGACGGAAAATTAACCTCTTTATATTAAAAGATTATATCCGCTATGAAATTATCTCGTTTTATCACCTCTTTATCTGCTGTATTATTTTGCATCGGATGCAACTTAAACCAACCCAAGTCCGTTGCTCAACCTTGTAACAATACGAATATCGAAGACCTAATAAATATCCAAAAGCAAGATACAACAACAATTGACCGTACAGAGATATGGATAATTTTCAGAGGCATTTATGAAAGCGGATTGGTAAAGGGATTGAGCATGGCCGAAAGAACATATGAAAGTTTCAAGAACTTGACAGAGGCGTGCGGCGTGGAATGGGATGATTATCTCGATGGCGTTTTCTCTGATGGAATCGCCGAGGTTGACCCATACGCCACATGGAAGATGTTATCAACTAAAGGAGACGTATTCTCAAATATCTATTTCGATCGCTCTGATTTCGATACGGCTTGTCCAATAGGATTTATCTATTACCTTGCTGGGGTCGATGAAGGCATCCGTTCTGGCGGGGCAGAAACTATTGCTAAAAGCGTATCCTTAACCAATCTTTTTTTACTCGGGCTAAAATTTCGAGAGAGTTATATAACGGATGTTGAACCTACATTCTATAAACTAAAACCAACACAACAAAGAAATTAGACTATGGAGGAATCAGCACCAACCTTTATACAGGAATATTTCGGTGAATACGGCGTTATGGGGTCAATCATCGTCATTCTGTTATTCATCATCGGATTTATGTACTTAAGACAGAAATATCCCAAAATGACTTTGACGAAAGAAGCCTCGGAAGAAACCCTTGCCGAAGAACCGGAACCAGAACCTCTTTTGATTCATTGCCCGGCTTGCGGCACGGAGGTCTCTCGCTATGCCCCGGCGTGTCTTAAATGCGGGCATCCGATATGCCCAACCGAATCGACACACAACGAAACCATCATCAATGTTCAACAGGAGAAGAAAGAAGATCGAGGCGGTTGCTTATGGTCTTTATTGGGACTAATCGTGCTAATAGTGGCTTCTATCTTCTTCAATTTCATCGGCTATTTCATTGCGCTCATTATTTTAGCTCTTTGCCGGGTATTCAGCGCTGGAGAGGCCATTTTTCTATTTATCGTAGGCTTAATTCTCACATTATTACTACCCATTCTCGGAATCATATCTTTAGGAGCATTGTTTTTATCGTAAAGAAATTAACGAACCTTAAACAAACAATCATGAAAAAAATTATTTTACTCCTTATGGGGTTGGCAATGTGCCTATTTGTAGAAGCGCAAGAAAAGGCAAAAACTACGAATGTGCAGGGGTATGCTCTGGCAATCGACAATGCATTCTACTCGTTCAAAGAGAGTACGAAAGCAATTACAGATCAAAACTCCCGGAGGGGATTCGATATGCAGTTCTTCTTCACCCAAAAAGCAGGTTATCCTATTATGGGAATAGCCAACATTGCTGGAACAGGTATGCTTTTCACTGTCCGAAATACGAAGACCGCAAAGGAATATTCAGCAAATAGCACCGTCGTATTAGAATGTATTGGATTGGACAACACAAGTCCGTTTAATATTATATTTGACTTCGGAGACAATGCCGAAGATTTCTGTTATCCATGGAGTTTCACGCTGAAAGCTCCTGATATGATGGTAACAGCAAGTTTCCGAGACAAAGACGGAATAAAACTGGTTTCAGAAGACACCGACTACAAAGAAGTATTTAAGGTATTGCAAGCCAAATACAAAGAACATTATAATATTAAATAATCTTGCATATTTCATCATATTTTCCCTTCGTATATAATTCCGGTCGCAGATAAAGTACATAGTTGTAAGTTGTTATCCACATCCTTTCCGAATCTTTATCCCGACCGTTCTTAGTTGTCCCGACCTGCCGCAACCCGGCAGGTCGCTTTGTTAAATCCAGACAGAAGATACTGTGACGCGATTACAGCCCATGTAGTCGGGAACTCGATAAAATTCATTATCCGCCTGTTTCGAACCAATGTATAGGGCTTAAATAAGCAAGCAGCAATGATGGTCTCCAGCACATAGCGGCTGAATCGGCCTGCGTATTCATAGCCGGAATGTATCACCCAAAACCAAAATCACATGAAAAACAAAGAAGAAATCAGACGCTACCTCGATGCCCGATTCAGTGCATCGGAAGACGACATGGTACAAATCGTCCAAAACGATTTCGACCGCATTTTGAATAGCGCGGCATCTTGCGCCCTAATTACAGTCGAAGGCGCAATGCCCGTCTTGGCGGAGCAACTCCGCACCGAATTGGAAGCCCTGCACATCGAAGCCGACCTCGACGTGGTTGCAAAAGTAAGCTATCATCCCGCATCGGAGATTAGTTTCGACGACCTATGCAGTCTCTTAACCGTTATCCACGAATTTGCACCGCAGGTTAATATCATCTGGGGCTGCGGCACGGATGCTAGATTAACAGCACGCAGTCTGTCAATCTTATTATTAACTGGTTTATCTGCTGAATAATATTCCCATTCAATATTTGTTAATCTAACAACACCAAAATCTTTTTCATTGATTTTGGTGTTGGAATTTCTTTTCTTAATTTTGGGAAAAATAATAAAATTATGGCAGAAACATTCATTACACAAATCGACATTGAATCTGTTAGAAATTTATCTCCTATTAGCTTAAAATTAGGGGATACGGAAAGAAAACATCTAATTTTAACAGGAAAGAATGGATGTGGCAAGACAGCTTTACTAACGGAAACAAAAAATTATTTAGCCGAATGTGCCCAACATTCTCCTTCTGATATTACAAATTGGAAAAAACGATTAATAGAAATTCATAGTCTATTACAAAAGACAACAGATGAAGCTAAGCGTGCTAATTACCAACGTCAATTAAAGCCGTTAGAATCTTTAACCAAAAATCTCAAATCTATAACTCTTCATTTCAGTGATAATTTTTCCTTACAAGATAAAATTAAAACAGGTAAGTTTGTAACCTGTTTCTTTGCTGCAAGTAGAATTAGTTCATTCAAAGTGCCCGAAGGAATCAAAAAGATCAGCACTCGTCCTGCATATGATATCAATTCTAAAATAAACCCATAGCGAAAAAGTAAATTTGGGCAAAGCGTAGCGAATTAGCTGATAGAGCGTTCGTTACGCTTTGTTCTTCTATTGCACAGAGCCAACGAAATACCACC